>NZ_FNGO01000013.1 GCF_900103135.1 Halarsenatibacter silvermanii
TTAATAGATGATTTTGGAGAGGTTATGGCAGTAGACGGCAAAGCCGTAGAGAGTTTTGCCAATCCTCATGATTATGATAAAGAAGAACTGAAAAAGAGAAAAGGTGATAGGCGCAGCGATCTTGAGGCCAATTGGGGCGTAAAAAAGTATGAATGCGAGGATGAAGATGGAAATACATATGAAGAGTTAAAGAGCTGGTTTGGCTACAAAATACATCTTTTGATAGATGCAGAATATGAACTGCCGATAAATTTCACCGTTACTCAAGCTTCTGCTGGAGAAGAGCCTCAGGCTCACAAACTTGTAGAGGACACCGCGGAAAAACATTCAGAACTTATGGAAAACTGCCGTCATTTGTTAGGTGACAAAGGCTATGATGACGGCAAGTTAAGCAAGAAGCTCTATGATGAACACGAAATAAAACCGATAATAGATATACGCAATATGTGGGAGGGAGAGGGTACGAGAATTTTGCCCGGCTGGAATAATATTGTTTATGATTATAAAGCCAGCGTATACTGTTATGATCCAGCCACGGGAGTAAGAAGAGAGATGGCCTATGGGGGATTTGAAAAGAAAAGAGAAACGTTAAAATACCGCTGTCCCGCCCGGCACTATGGATGTGATTGTAAAGGCAAAAAAGAGTGTTCAGTTTCTTCGAGCATAAGAATTTCATTGAGCGAGGACAAAAGAAGATTTACCCCGGTTGCTCGCTCCAGCTACAAATGGGAGAGAATTTCCAATAAGAGATCAGCAGTGGAAAGGGTAAACAGTAGATTGGAAGGTCCTTTAGGTTTCAGCGAGCATACTGTGCGGGGATTAAAGAAGATGAAATTAAAGACAGGATTATCTCTTTTAATAATGCTGGCTATGGCAGTAGGAAGAATTAAAGAAGGGCAGAGAAATAAAATTCGCAGTTTGGTACAGGCTGCTTGAAAAATAACTGCCTGGAATCAGTAATTTAAAAATTAAAAACAACCTGGAAGGAAGAAGTATGTCTGATTTACCGGCAAAAAACAAAACTTATTCCGGAAAGGATATAAAGAGCCTGGTATCGGATCATTATTTAAAAACTCTGGGTTTAAAACGACGAATCATCAGATTTAAAAAAGGAAAATTGGACCTACCGAAAAAAGCTTTATGCTAAATTTCCTTTACAATTTATTTAAAATATGTTATGTTGTTGTAGTAAGAAAGTACTATAAAGGGCTTTGAAAAAATTATTTCTGGCTTAGATACAATTGTCCTTTTTAATATAGGATTTGAAAAAAAACCTGAATGCAACACAGTTATGAGCGAGTAACTTAGGATTTTGAAATTGAAAGTTTATTATCAGGCTATGACAGAGGATTATAAGCTCTGTGATTATAAAAACCCTATTATCGGGGGCTGCACATAAATCTAATCACATTACTAACTTATAATTCCTCCTGGAGGCGAAGAGCTGGCATCGGAAATCTGGTCACCTATGAGATGTCAGTAAGCCAGTGGTGAAACCGACCAGGAAAAACCATAAAAGGAGGAAAAATAATGAGCAGAATTAAAAATGTTATGAGAGGACAGCGCGGTTTTACTTTAGTTGAGCTTATGGTTGTTCTCGGTATTTTGGGAGTGCTAGCTGCATTTACTTTTCCCAACGTTGCAGGTATGATTGGCGATGCTGAGCAAGGAAGAATTGAAGGTGAGCTTAGCAGCGTGAGAAGTCTCACTGAATCTTATTATGCCCGTCATCAGCAATTTCCTTATGAAGATGAGGGAGATTTATCTGAATCATTAAATCCAAGATTCCAGGGCCTGACGGAGACGGCTCAAGGACTCGTTGATGAATATTATGAAGGAGAAGAGGATGAGGGTCTTGCAAGTGAGGAAGTTTGGTTCAACCAAGACGATGAGGATGCCGACAATGACGATTATTATATATACCTAGTCTTTCAGGAGGATGAATTTGGAGACGACAATGTTGTATACATCGACCAAGATGGCAATACGGAGTGGCAAGAGGATAGGCCTGGATTTTAAACCAAATCTATAAAATCATATAAGGAATTTAGTAAGCTGCCCCCATCTCGGGGGCTTTTTTATTTCTAAGCAATTATTCCTTCTCTAAGCTACTTATTACCTCTCACATATTCTAAATACCTCTCAGAGCAGATTAGAACTATATTCACTTTTCTTCATATAGTTGGTCAATCTCAGAACAGAACTTTTAATTTCTCCGATTTTCTCCAGATTTCTCGGTCAAACAGCCCTGATTGACAGCATCGATACAACACAGTGTCTATTATGTTACAGTTATTCAATATGATATTATTGCTTATTCATCAAGCAGGAGAACAGTTTTATTAGAATAGAAATATGATTAGAGGAACATATTATTTTGGTTTATTATACTGAATGTATTATAATGATCATAGCAAGAGATGAGAGGGGCAGCAAAAATGAAGAGGGCAGAGCCGAGATTATCTTTTATTTAGCTTGGGGATTAATACCGGTTTTAGAACAGGGGACCTGCTTCAGCTACGGGTGAATGACATAAAGGATAGACCACACATAGAGATAACCGAGGAAAAGACGTGTAAAACTAAAAAACAAATGATCAACGGCCAGCTTAAAAAAGACTTGGACAAATATATTAGTGGCAAAGATGATGAGGAGTATTTATATAAGTGCCGCCAGAGTGATAATCAGCCTAACACCCGGATGCAGGCCTATCGAATTTTGAGAAAAGCGGCAGATAAGCTGGAAATTGAGAAAATAGGCACTCATTCTTTGCGAAAAACTTTCGGATATCATCATTACAAGGAACAGAAAGACGTGGCCATGCTGCAAAAATTATTTAATCATGGTTCTCCAGGCTTCACCCATCGCCATAAAAATAATGAAGATATAGATGTGGCTGAATTAAAGGCTATTTTTAACATACTCATCCATTACGATAGTAGAATCCACAGAGTTTTTTTCAAATTTTAAAAAGTTGAGCCGGTTTTCGTGCCGCTGCTTGCTTGTTTACACACAGAAAAGGAGGAAAAGATTGGAATATCAGCCTTTTATCATAGCTATGTTTCATGTTGCGTTATTGTCTTTTTTTCTGGGGGTTGGAAAATTAATCCGACTTCGATTCCAAATATTGCAGTATCTTTTACTCCCGGCAGCAGCGATAGGAGGAATCGTTGCTATTTTAGTAAGCCCTTTTACCTGGGCGAACTATCTCACATTTCCACAAATTATTCAGGATATATACGGCAATTTTGGGGAAATATCGATCTTTTTGCTTAACTTCGTTTTTGCCGGAATGTTTATCGGCAGAAAAATACCGAACCCGCGGCGTTCATTCCGAAAAGCTGGGCCCCAAATTATTCACGGCCAGCTTCTATCCTGGGGACAGCTGATGCTTCCCAGCCTCGCCATGATTCTTATTATCAATAGATTTTACGATTTACCCGATGCCTTTGGAACCCTAATCCCCATTGGTTTTGACGGAGGGGCCACCGTCGCTGTTGGTTATACATCGACTTTCAAAGAATTGGGCTGGTATCCAGAAGGTGTTCAACTAGGAATTGCCGCCGGTGTTATGGGGATTATAGGGGGATGTATACTGGGAGTCGGGATCATCAACTGGCTTGTACGTCGAGATCAGACAAAAATAGCTGATAAACCTGAAGACATTCCCGATTATATTCGTCGTGGCCTTTATCGCGAAGAAGATTTTGAATCAGCCGGAAATCTTACGACTGTCCCCCAGGCGATTGAGCCGATAGCCCTTGTCTTTTGTTTATTCGGTGTTACCATGTTCGGAGGTTGGGGGTTTATCACAGCTCTCGGTATGATCCCCGGGGGCATAGGGCAGTTTTTCAGTTTTGCTCCGCTGTTTCCCTTTGCTATGCTTTGCGGTATGCTGTTGCAGGGAATTATCAGCAAGCTGGGGTATGGTCATATTGTTGATCGGGGACTAACGAAAAGATTGCAGAACCTGGCACTTGAATTCTGCATTCTGTCTGTGTTTGCCTCGTTGGATATCCCTCTTGTCCTACAGTCCTCTATACCGATGGCCCTCATCATAGCCGCCGGGATTATATGGACGCTTTTTATAGCGCTGTCAGTTGCCCCGTTGATCATGCCTGATTATTGGGCTGAAAGGATGCTGGTCGATTACGGACAAGCCATGGGTAATGTCCCTATAGGAATGCTGCTTTTACGAATTGTCGACCCTCAGTTTGAAACTCCAGTCCTTGAACATTTTTCCTACAGACATGCCTTTCATGCTCCCATCATGTTCAGTTTATTAGCTTTCATGCCGATTGTAGCTCAAATGTGGGGTATCGAATTCATCTTTTTACTCAGTCTGGGAGTCATCATACTGAATTGTATTTTAGCAAAAATGCTGGGTTATTGGGGGCAGGGTCGTTCGTTAGTTTCGCGGCTGGCCCGGGCAGCGAAGCAAAAAGGCGAAAGATTTTCTCTTTTTGTTTAATAAAGGCAATTTTGATTATGTTTGGTGGTTTTTGAAGTCTTTCAAAAGAATAGTTAATCATTATCGCTGCCAGGGTTACTCCCCCTACAAATTAGAACAAAAATTGTGCATTCAACCCTGTAAACGACATCCTGAACTCCAATAGTCTCATTCTTTGCAAATTAACCTGATTGTATTATAATATTATTAGCATAGGAAAAAATATTTCCTTCGGCAAATGCCGGCGATATTGGCGGCGGCAAGGGCAACGGAAGCAGTTATGATCCCAGCAATATTGTGATAGGGGAAAACGGTAAGATTTATGAAGATGTAGATGACGGGCCTTTTGATCAGCCGAGTTGATTATGATTTTTCTGTTCTATCATTCTGGCTATTCTAATTCGGCTTGAATAAAAGATTGGAGCTTCTTACACCTGGTAATCTAAAATAAATATATGATGATTAAACTTTCAAGACATACTCCACCATGCTTTTTCACTCAGGTACTGTATAACTCATCGCCCTTTCAAACCGCCCACCTATTTCCCCTTTTCATTTCTCCCGGAAGTCGAGCGAGTTCATTTACTCTCACCGCTTTCACCTTCAACATACCCGGCTATCTCTTCGGTCAGTTCATCGAGCAGCTCATCCAGGCTATTGCTTTTGCGGCCTACCAGTTCAAAGTGGGGCTGCTGTATCGATAATATAAATTTTTTGGCCCCGCTTTTAGCAACGGCTTCGGCCACGGCGGGGCTTATCTCCCCCATCATGGAGTTGGGTATCATAATACCCAGCGGGCCGGCGATAATATCCACCCGCCCGCTCATGTGAATTATGGCATTGTCGCGGCTGGCCCCCCTATCGGCGCCGGCCTCGAGCATGCGGCCGGTGGCCTGGGCATTGGTTCCCAGCGCGATTATTTCGACTTCATCTCCGATGGCGCCATCCAGCTTTTCGGTCAGCTGAGCCCCCAGGCCGCCGCCCATTCCGTCAATCACTGCAAGCTGCAAAATTTATCATACCCCCTTTTCGAGGAGCGCCGGCAGCTCGGAAAAAGCCTTTAGAACCTTCTCGCTTTTATCCGCCGGCGGCAGGGTAAAACGTATCCAGCGGTCCAGGCCGAAGGATTTGACCGAGCGGACCACGACTCCCCGACGGGCAAAATGTTCGAAGGCTTCTCCGGAGGAAAGACCGGTATCGACGATCATGAAGTTGGCCTGGCTGTCAACATACTCCAGACCGAACTCCTCAAATTTTTCGGCAAAAAGCCGGCGTTGCCCGGCATTCATCTCCCGGCATTTTTCGACATGCTTCTGACATTCCAGGGCCCGGGCTGCGGCCAGCTGGGCTACCGCGTTGACGTTGAAGGGATTTCTTATCCTGTGCAGATGCTCGATTATCTCACTGTTCCCCAGCCCGTAGCCGACCCTTAAAGCAGCCAGTCCGTATATTTTGGAAAATGTCCTCAAGACCAGCAGATTGGGATAATCCTTCAGGC
Organism: Halarsenatibacter silvermanii; assembly: GCF_900103135.1. Taxonomy (NCBI): domain Bacteria; kingdom Bacillati; phylum Bacillota; class Clostridia; order Halanaerobiales; family Halarsenatibacteraceae; genus Halarsenatibacter; species Halarsenatibacter silvermanii. Next base: position 5,949 of record NZ_FNGO01000013.1, read on the forward strand.
TGTCGATTCCCCCGAAATAATCATCGGCGGTCACGTACTCGCAGTAGGCCTGATCGATCACAACCAGGATATCATCGCGAATCTCGTCCAGAAAATCTTTTAACTCTCCTTCCGAAACCGTGGTGCCGGTGGGATTGTTGGGATCGCAGATGAAAATCACCCGCGTCCTCTCGGTGATGGCCTCCTGCATGGCCTTGAGATCATGGCGAAAATTCTCATCGAGCTCCACTTTCACCGGTTTAACGCCCAGCGCATGACAGGTGAGCTGATATTTGGCAAAGGTGGGATCGCCCATCAAAATCTCATCCCCCGGCTCGGTCACAAGCTCGGCGGCCAGATCGATGATCTGATCGGAGCCGTTCCCGACGATTACATTTTCAAAATCCAGATTGTAAAATTCAGCCAGTTTCTCCCTCAGCGCCCGGCATTCTCCGTCGGGATAGCGGGCATAATGAAACTGCTTTTCGTTTAGGGCCTGCCGGACCTCATCAGCACATCCCAGCGGATTCTCGTTGGAGGAAAGTTTTATAATCTCATCCAGGCCGTACTCATCGGCTATCTCCTCCTTACCCGCTCCCGGCTTGTATTTGCTCATCCTGCCTATCGATTGATTGATCTGCTCGAAAATATCTGCTCGCAAATTCATTCTACCTCCTTTTTTCGTTTAGCGCGACAAATTGTTAAAACTATTTGCTAAATATTATATCCCTTATTTTCAGAGCTGTCAACAAATACAGCAAATGCAGTTAACCCTGCCGGAACCGGGCCGTCAGGAGGAAAATAGAGTTTAAATCCCCCAGAAAAAGAATATTCCCAGCGAGACTACCGCCGCCAGCAGCAGCTGCAGGGGCAGCCCCACCTTGAAATAATCCATGAAATCATAGCCGCCGGGACCGTAAACCATCAGGTGCACCTGGTTGCCGACCGGAGTTAGATAGGCGGTGCTGGCTCCAAAGGTCACGGCCAGCACGAAGGGAAAGGGCGCCGCTCCCATTCTTAAGGCCGCGTCAACTGCCACCGGAACCATCATGACAACGCTGCCCCGGTTGCTGATGACGTTTGTAACCAGCGAGGTAAAGAGATAAAAAAGAGCCAGAATACCCAGTGGAGGCAGACCTCCTGCCAGCAGCAAAAATTGGCCGGCAATATAATCGGCAGTCCCTGTCAGTTCCATGGCCGTACCCAGAGGTATTAATCCGGCCATCAAAAATATTATCTCCCAGTTAACAGCCTCGTAAATTTCGGTGGGTTCGACACAGCCGGTGACGACCATGATCAGCACCCCGGCCAGGGCCGAAATCACGATCGGAACAATCCCGGTGACCCCGAAGGCCACCACTCCGGCCAGTATAGCAACTGCAAGGGGAATCTTCTCCCGGCGATAATCCTCTTTTTCCATTTCCCGGGCCACGATAACATCGCGGCGCCGGCGCAGTCTTTTCAGGGTGGGATCGTTGACCAGAAGCAGCAGAACATCGCCCGGGTGTAATACTATATCATCCAGGCTCGAATGAGAAAGCTCGCTGCCGCGGCGAACCGCCATCACACAGGTGTCATATCTCTCCGAAAAGTTAACATCGGCCAGAGATTGGTCGGCAAAGTAAGAACCATTGGGAATGACAACTTCCACGAGTTTTTGACCCCGGGGAGGTTCTTCCAGCTGATCCTCGCTCACCTGATAATCGGCCCGAAAGCGCAGTCCCTCGCGATTCATCAGCTGCATAAGAGTATCCCGGGAGCTGCGAATGACCAGGCGATCACCCTGACGGATGCTCTTGGCCTGCAGCGGTTCAATAAACTGTTCTCCTCCTCTGGTAATCATCATCAGATCCATATCCAGCTCGGATTCCCTCAATGTTTCTCCCACGCTTTTTCCCACCAGCGGCGAATTTTTCTCCACTATAACCTCGGCCATAAACTCCTCCATTTCGTACTCTTCGACCAGCCCCTCTTCGGGCTTGATATGATCAGGTAGCAATTTACGGCCGATGGTAACGAAATAAATTACCCCGGTTATCAAAACCAGCACGCCCAGATGGGTGAATTCGAACATGTTAAAGGGCCGGTCGATCAATCTGTCCGAGATATCGCTGGCCAAAAGATTGGTGGCGGTGCCTATCAAAGTCAGCATTCCGCCCATGGTTGAAGCGTAAGAAAGGGGGATCAAAAGTTTTGAAGGGGAGATATTGGTGCTGCGGGCCAGATCGGTGACCATAGGTATAAAAATGGCAACGACCGGCGTGTTGTTGATAAAGCCGGCAAGCGTTCCGGAAAGCGAGGAGATGACGCCGATCTGTTTGACCTCATCGCCGCCGGTGATCCGGGAAATTTTATCGCCGATTATCTGCACCAGGCCGCTTTTTTGAATTCCCTCGCTCAAAATGAACATGGCCAGGACGGTGATGGTGGCGCTGTTGGAAAAGCCACTCAAAGCTTCCTCGCTGCCTATGCCGGTCCAGGGATTTAAAAAGACCAGTCCCACGGGAATTAACACCGCTATCAGATCGAGCCGGATCGGTTCCAGAATAAAAAGAACCAGAATAATTATAATATAGGCTATCATCACTATGATGTCAATATCGAGAGCAGCTTCCTCGCCTGGCCCGGCTCCGACATCGGGCTCTTCGGCCTGAACTGCCCCGGGCATAAGCGTTATTATCAGCAGCGACGAGAGAAAAATAACTGCCATTAATTTATATACCAGTTTATATGTAGGTCCTGTCTCTCTAAAATCCAGCAAATGTAAAAAATCGAACATATTAAAGCAACAACCTCCGACACATCCATCTTTTTTATATATATGCCGCAAAAGCTGCCTAAATTTGACCTGCTCTACTCAAAAATTCAGTGCCATCCCCTAATAATTATAACACGGCGCCCGTTACACTGCAATCAGCTTTCAGCTCCGGTTAAACTCCAACGCACTGCCCTGCAGCAAGGGCCGGAGGCCGGTTCACATCGTTCTCCTTCAGACTCTTCCTCTCTTTTATCCGTATCATAGGGCAGATCGATATCCTCTGCCTTATTTATGGCTGCCTCGGTGGCGGCAGCTGTCCTTGATCTCCTCTAAATCGACCATCCTTACAGCTACCATGATGACCAGCCCGGCCAGGACCAGTATCGGTATATACCCACCGGGCGGAAAAGAGTGATAAACAGGACGATGGTGAGGGTGACGGGAAAATAATCGGACATATATCCCGGGCTGAATCCGACGGGAGTAAAATCGGGCAGACCGGCAGTAAGACCGTTTATAACCGAGCGAGAGACGTAATAGACCAGCTCGCCCAGGCGCAGCACGACCAGCATCAGCTGGAAGGCGCCGACCATAAAGGTGAAGGGCAGGACCGCCTGGAAGTAATCGATCTCGACTCCGGATAGGCTGCTGGCTATGGCCACTATCGATGTGTAAAGTCCGTAAATGGAATCGAGCCCGGCGATCAAAGCGCAGGCCATGTTCTGGGACAGAGCCAGGGCGGCCACCGAAAAACCGGCCAGCAGGTCATCTTTAACCTCTCCGACATTATCGGGCAAAAACGGGAGATCATCGGCGGATTCCATATAAAAAAAAGAGCCCGGATTCAACCCCGGAACTCATTTTCTTTATCTTATTTAAATTTTTTTGCCTGCCTGCAGACAATTACAATTTTCCGGGGCTTTAAATTCGTTCATATTTAACTATTACAGCAATCATCCTCATCGCCGCTTTCATTCTGATCGCAGGGCAGCTCGGTGTCATTGGCCTGTTCTATGGCTGATTCTGTCGAAGCCAAAAGACTGTCGTGCGTCTCAAAGACATTATCATCGCCTATCTTGGCATCGAGTTGATAATTTTCAAAAAGCTTCTTGATCTCCTCATTGAGACCGCAGACTATGACGACACCGCCGTGCTCCTGCACCCTGTCGATAAATTTCTCCAGCTCCTTGAGCGAGGTCAGGTCTATGCTCTCGACCTCGCGCATGCGCAGAACGAATTTCTGTTCCTCCTGGAAACTCACATCCAGTTTCTCCTTGAAATTGTCAGAGGCGCTGAAAACAATATTGCCGGCTAAATTTATGACGGTGTATTCTTCGTTCTCTCCCCCGTTATCCTCCTCGGGTTTTTTCTCGATAAAATCCCCGTTTTCCTCTTCGTAATCTATATGGGAGTATTTGACCTGGCTTGTCTCCTTTAATATCAAAATAAAGGATATTATCATACCGAAGTAGATTGCATAATCTATCCGCGGGGCCAGAATGGTCATCAAAAAGGTCGCTAAAAATATCAGGGCGTCGAATTTATTGATGAAACAATCCCTGATCTCGCCGAAATCGACCATCTTTACCGCCACCATGATGACCAGACCTGCCAGCCCGGCTATGGGGATATATTCTCCCACCGGGCGAAAGAGAGTGATAAATACAATCATGGTCAGAGCTGCTACCAGCTCCGAAAGCCGGCTTCTGGCGCCGGCCTGCAGATTGGCAAAACTTTTGGTAAAAGAGCCGGTTACTGCAAAGCCGCTGAAAAAAGAGCAGATTATATTGATAACTCCCTGGCCGAAAAACACCCGGTTAAAGTCCTGTTCCTCGCCGGTATGGGCCTCCATCGACTTGAGGGCGCCCAGCACGTGGATAAAGCCCAGTACGGCCACAGAAAGAGCGGCAGACCAGTAGCTGCGGACAAAACCCAGATCAAATCCGGTGATACTGACCGGGGTAAATCCGGGCAGACCTCCCGGAAATCTTTCCACCACCGGCATATAATCCTGCCAGCCGCCGATAAAAACGATAAGCACGGAGACAGATATGGCCAGCAGATAGGCCGGCAGAGCGGGTTTGAAAGTCTTCAATATAATTATAATCCCCATGGTAACTGCACCCACGATCAGCGCATGGAGATTGACGCCGTTGAAGGCGGCGGCAAAACTCACTATTTCCAGAAGGAGATTGCTGCCCGATTCGTATTCTATACCGGTGAGATTACCAAGCTGGCCGGCTATGATAAGCAGAGATACTCCGGCCGTCAGGCCGTCCACTACCGAGCGGGAGACAAAATTGATCAGTTCTCCCAGCCGTAAAAAAGTCAAAAGCAGCTGAAATACTCCCACCATAAAGGTGAACAACAAAACCGCTTCCAGATAGCCGGTCTCGATGCCGGCCAGACTGCTGGCCACCGCCAGCGCCATGATATTGGTGGGGCCGACGATAAGATAATTGGAAGATCCGACGAATGTCGCCGCCAGCATGGCGACTATCGAGGTATACAGACCGAATATCGGATCCAGGCCGGCGATCAGTGCGTAGGCCATATTCTGCGGCAGCGCCAGAGCTGCTACTGACAATCCGGCCATAAGGTCATCTCTGGCATGTTTCTTATTTTTGGGAATAAAAGAAATTCTTTCTCTCAGCTTCATCGAATTCTCCTCAGTAAACTGGACAAAAACCGGCACCGACAATCCATTTCTCACATCCACTTACGTCATTTTAACAGGTATTAGGAAGAATTGCAATCATCATTTTGTATATTCTTTATTTGCCCGAAATCTAAGCTTAAACCGAGGAAAATTTTCTGTTAACTTTAATTTTACAGCTTGCAGTAAAAAGCTGAACAGATACATCTTTCCAGCATATATAGCATTTTTTAAACAACGGTTTGGGAAAATGAGCTTAAATATTAAAGCCCCCAGAACAGCGCGATTAACACCGGTATCAGAAAGGACATAATTATCTGCAGCGGCAGACCAACTTTGAAGAAATCAAAAAATCTATAGCCGCCCGGGCCGTAAACCATGAGATTGGTCTGATAGCCGATCGGCGTGAGGAAGGCCGAGCTGGCGGCAAAGGTCACCGTCAGGGCGAAGGCTAAGGGATTTAAACCCAGCTTGCCGGCCGCATCGATGGCTATGGGCAGCATCAGTATAACGCTTACGTTATTGCCCACCAGGTTGGCTATTCCTACCGTCATCAGATAAAAAAGAATCAGTATGGTCACGGGGGCCAGAATTCCCTCAAGACGCATGATCTGCTCGGCGGCGAATTCGGCCGTGCCGGTATTATCCATGGCAACACCCAGCGGTATCAGACCCGAGAGCAGGAAGATGACATTCCAGTTGACCGCATCGTAAACCTCGAGCGGCTTGAGCGAACCTGTCAGAACCATAGCCACCACACCGCCTAAAGCGGAGATAACGATGGGCAGAACGTTGAGGGCGGCCAGAGCGATGACCGCAAAAAGTATGCTCAGCGAGATCTTTATTTTATCGGTTCGGTAACCGGAATAATCTATCCCTCCGGAAATGATGAAGTTGCGGTTGGTCCTCAGCCTCTGCAGCGTCTCGGGGCCGGCTGTGAGCAGCAGCACAGCTCCTGGCTGCAGAATTATGTCCTCCAGCTTGGTGTGCTGAATTTCCTCTTCCTGTCTTATGGCCAGAGCAGTGGTCTGATATCTCTCCAGGAAGTTTACATCCCTCAGAGTCTGTCCGGCCAGAAACGAACCATGCGGCACCACCAGTTTGACCAGCTTCTGGTTTTCCTGTCTGGCCTCCAGCTCCTCCTGGGAAAAATGGGTGCGGGATAGAATGCGCAGTGCCCGGCCCTTGATCACCTGGATCAAACTCTCATGATCGGAGGTGATGACAAAGTGATCGCCTGCCTGGATAATCTTGTTGTTCAGCGGTTCGAAAAATTTCTGGTCATCCCGGATGAGCTGGACTATATCGATATCGTAATCTAAGCTTTCCAGCGCTTCCTCTACCGTCATGCCCACAATGCTGGAATCCTCCTTGATCACAACCTCGGTCAGATATCTGTCTATCTTAAACTCCTCGGTCAGTTCTTCCTCAGGATCTATCCGGGGAGGAATAAAGCGGCTGGCGAAGAATATCAGATAGACGGAACCTATCACAAAGGCGATAAGGGCCAGATGGGTGAATTCGAACATGGAATAGCCCCGCCCAAGATGATCGCTGACTATATCGTTGGCCACTATGTTGGAAGAAGTACCTATCAGCGTGAGCATACCGCCCATCATGGCCGCATAGGAAAGCGGTATCAGGTATTTAGAAGGAGACATGCTTGATTTGTTCGCTATGGACATAACCATCGGAATGAAAAGAGCCACCACCGGCGTGTTGTTGATAAGGCCGGCCACAAAACCGGATATGAAAATTATCAATATCAGCTGTCTTCTTCTGTCATCACCCGTCATGCTCATGATCTTCTCGCCCATCACGTGAACCACACCGCTTCTCTCCACGCCCGTGCTGATCACGAACATAGCCCCGATGGTGATGGTGGCCGAGCTGGAAAAACCGGATATGGCCTGCTCGGGAGTAACGCCCGTCCAGGGCTGAAGTATGACGAGAAGCACCGGCACGGAAAGCGCAATGAGGTCGATGCTTATAGGCTCTATTATAAACATGGTTATGAGAAAGATCATCAGGGTGAAAACAATCAGCACTCCGGTTTCCATAAATTTACCTCCAGAATTCTTTGCCGTAACTTTTCGCTGAAATTATCAGGCTCTGACCGGGCGGGAAAGCCCCCGGTACTGCAAAGCCTCGGCCAGGTGAGAGCTTTCGACCTTATCTGTTTTTTCCATATCGGCTATCGTCCGGGCCAGCCGAAGAATTATATCGTAACCTCTTTTGCTGATCTCAAGCCGGTTTAAAGCTTCGGCCAAAAATTTCTTTTCACTGCTGCCCAGCCGGCAGATATCGGCGATTTTATCACCGGCCAGCTGAGAATTGAAATGACCATCGTTGCGGGATTTTTGAAAATTTCTGGCCCGCAGCACCGCTTTTTTCAGGCGGGCATCGAGAGATTCATCCGGGCTGGTATAGACGATCTCATCGGTGCTCAGGGCTGGCACCTCGACCTGCATGGCTATTCTGTCCAGAAGTGGACCGGAAAGCCTGCTGCGGTAGGATATTATCTGGTTTCTGCTGCATCGACAGTTCTGCGAGCTCTGACCGAAAAAGCCACAGGGACAGGGATTTAAAGCCGCAACCAGCATAAAATCGGCCGGCATCCGCAGATTGTACTCGTGTCTGACCAGATGGATATATCCATCCTGCAACGGCTGGCGCAGAAGTTCGAGCACTCTGCGGTCGAATTCGGGCAGTTCGTCCAGAAATAAAACGCCTCTATGAGCTAAAGTCACCTCGCCGGGGGTGGGCGAGCGTCCGCCTCCCCCCAGACCGGCCGGAGTTATAGAATGATGGGGATCGCGCCAGGGTCGTCCAGCAGGTATTTTCTCGCCGGCGGCGCTGGCTATGAGCATAATCTCCCGCCTCTCTTCGGAAGAAAGAGGGGGCATGAGATCGGGAATCGAGCGCGCTATCGTCGTCTTGCCCGAACCAGGCGGGCCGAAAAACATGAGGTTGTGTCTGCCTGCTGCGGCCACTGCTGCCGCCCTACGGGCTGACCTCTGCCCCTGAATGGGGATACGCTGAAAATGATAGGTCTCTTCTTTATCGCCCGGGCCGATCTTTCCCGGCTGCCAGGGCTGTAATCTGTCCCGCTTATCCTTATGCCCATCTGTCCTTTTTAAAATATCTACCGCGCTATTAAGATCGGTCACCGGCCAGAGCTCGATTTCCGGCTCGAAGATGATCTCCTCTTTGTTTTCGGCGGGAAATATAAAGCGATCGAGTTCGAGCTCGGCGGCCAGATCCAGCAGGGGCAATATTCCCCGCACCGATCTGACCTCTCCGTCCAGAGCCAGCTCGCCGACGATGAAAGAGCTTTTTATCGCCTCCCGGCTCAGACTTCCCTGAGCGGCTAAAAGCCCCAGCGCTATCGAAAGATCAAACTGCGGACCCTGTTTGCGCCGGTCGGCCGGAGCCAGATTTATGGTGATCCTTCTGTCGGGATAGCCAAGACCGCTGTTTTTAAGGGCCGACCTCACCCTCTCTCTGGCCTCCTGCAGGGCCCGATCCGGCAGCCCCACCACCCGAAAGGCCGGCAGACCGCGCTGTATGTCGATCTCCACTTCGACGTCAAAGGCCGAAACTCCCAGAATTGAACCTGAAATCAGGGATACTGGCATAAAAATCCCTCAAAAGGCTCCGGGGATATGGTTTATCCTGAAATCGTTCCAGTCCCCGGTCAGGGTGATCACATCAAAACGACAGCTCACGTCTTTGGCCCGCCGCGACATATACAGGCGGGCCACCTTTCTTATCCGCTGCTTTTTGGCAGCGGTTATAGAATACTGAGGCGGTCCGTACTTATCCGACAAAGCCGTCCTGACCTCCACGAATACCAAATCTTCGCCGCTTTTTGTGACAATATCAATCTCACCCAGCCGGGTGGTAAAATTGGTGGCCAGTATAAAATGACCCTTCTCTTTTAGATATTCTGCCGCCTGTTTCTCCCCTATCTCTCCCAGATATCTGCGGTGATCGGCATGCATTTTATCTCCTCCCTGGAATAATTAATTTTTCCATTATAAGGAATATTTCTCCTTCCAGGGAGATTTACCTGCTTCTAAGCTAAAAAATTATATAAATTTAGTAAACCTCGTTGAAAAGCTCTTTAATCAGCCCGGCATCTATATTGCCGCCCGAGATGATGATTGCTATTTCATCTCCGCTGAAGCGGTAGGGATTTTCTCTGACGGCTGCCACCCCGGCGGCCCCGGCCGGTTCAGCGACCGCTTTTTCCTCGCCGATAATAAAGGGGACTGCTTTTCTGATCCTCTCCTCGCTCACCTCCATCATCTCATCGATGCAGTCATCGGCCATCTGAAAGGGAATTTCACCGACACCTCCTACCAGACCATCACAGATGCTTTCCTCGATGGGATATGTCTCGTAAAAAGTATCCTCCTCTATCGCCCGCACGAAGGCCGGACAGGCCGAGGTCTGTACTCCCACGATTGTGATATCGGGGCGCAGCTGCCGGGCAGCTACCGCGATTCCCGTGATCAAACCGCCGCCCCCCACCGGAACTATGATGGTGTCGACGGCCGGATTTTGATCCAGCACTTCCTGAACGATGGTTCCCTGACCGGCTATAACCTCGATATCCGAGTCGGGATCTACCATCAGATGTTCGTTTTGCCGACAGAAATCGAAGGCTATCCGCCGGGTCCGGTTAAAATTTTCGCCCTCGCGCCTGACATCGGCCCCGTAATACTGCATCTTGTCTATCTTGGCGGCCGGAGTTGAGGTCGGCACAAAAATAACGACTTCAAAATCGGGCATGATGCTGGCAGCATAGCTGAGACCGGCCCCGTGATTGCCCGATGATACGGCGGCCACCTTTTTTCTGCCCTTTTTCTCGGCCAGGGCCGAGAGTTTGTTCAAAGTTCCCCGCACCTTGAAGCTGTTGGTGATCTGCTGGCTTTCCAGCTTCAGATAATAACTGGTATGGTCGGTGCTGAGTCTGTGGGAATGGGTGAGCGGTGTGCGGTATATGCGAGATTGAATTCTCCTTCTGGCAGCTTTTACATCCTGATAGGTTACCGGCTTTTTGCTCATGCGCGATCAGTTCCTTTCCATTGATGAAGTGCCATTAATAATGAAGTGCCATAAAATCGACCAAATTGATCGTAATTTCGCTTAATCCTCCGAAAAAAACACCCTCACAGGGACTGGAGGGTGCTCGATGATTATAAATCAGGGTGGATAAGGGTGTAATATATATTTCTCCGCTCAGCGGCCAGATTCCTGCCCGGATGCAGGAGAATCGGAAAAGGGAAGTTTTTGTCTTTTGGGCTTTTTCGGATTTTCGGCCTCATCTCTTCTAACACCGCCGAAGGATCGGCGGTGCAGGCGGCTGGGTCCCAGACACTCAATTGCCCGGCGGTGATGGGAGGTGCCATATCCCATATTGCCGGCAAACTTATAGCCGGAATATATATCGTCAAGAGACTTCATGACGGCATCGCGCATGACCTTGGCCAGGATCGAAGCGGCGGCTATGCAATTCACCCGTCCATCGCCCTTCTCCAGCGCCTTCTGGTGGGTCTTTAGTTCTTTGAGAGATATTCTCCCGTCGATGAGCAGATAATCCGGTTCTAAATCCAGCTTCTTTAAAGCATTGATCATGGCCCGCTTTACAGAGGGCAGAATACCGATCTCGTCTATCACTTCAGGGCTTACCATACCGACCGCCCAGGCCCGGGCGCTGACCCTGATCTCGGCCGCCAGCTCGATCCTCCGCTCCGGCTTTAACTGTTTGGAGTCATCGAGTCCGGCGATATAACAGTCCTCGGGCAGGATCACCGCAGCTGCTGCTACCGGCCCGGCCAGCGCTCCCCGGCCGGCTTCATCCAGGCCGCATATAGCTTCAAAGCCCCGGTCTCTGAGCTCGCCGGCGATTCTGCTCCGCTCATGCCAGAGATTTTTCAGCTGCTCCTGCTTTTCGATCTGCCGGGACATTTTTGCAGCCAGATCCCTGACCCCGGTTCTGCTGTCCTGACGCAGAATTTTTATCAGCTCGGCCTCAGGCTCGACATCGGCCAGCTTATCTTTCAACTGCTTTATAGTATAATCCTCCGGTTCAAGCTTCATCGCTGTAATCCCCCTGCTTTTCCAGGGTAACCCGGCCCAGCCTGGCCTCCTGAAATTCGCGCACCACTATCTCCGCGGCCCGATTTCTGTCGACTTTGCCTCCGCTTTGCAGACATCCCCGCTGCCGGCCTATCTCGGCCAGAAGATCGTAACTGTGCTGATGGGGACTTATCTCCACATCGTACCTGCTCTCGAGTCCGGCCGGATTTAGCTCTCGCAGGTAATCCAGAAGCCGACAGGCCAGAAGCTCGCTGTCGACCACTTTCATTCGCACCGACCCGCATATGGCCAGCTTCAATCCCTGTTCACGGTCCTCGATATCGGGCCAGAGAAGCCCGGGAGTGTCCATAAGTTTTTTATCCCCGGCTATATTAATCCAGCTCTGTCCCCGGGTGACGCCGGGCTTTTTGCCGGTGCCGGCGCTGCCCCGGCTGGAAAGCCTGTTGATGATCGTCGATTTGCCGCTGTTGGGAATCCCCAGAACCATGGCCCTAAGCTCCCGGCCCTCCCGTCCTTTCTGCCGGCTTTTTTGCCGCAGCTTCTGATGGACCTCATCCAGCTTTTTGTCTATCAACCCCAGATTATCACCTGTTTTTGCGCTGCAGGCCAGGGCGGCCGGATATTTATCGGAAAGCACCTCAATCCAGCGCTCGCTGGCGGCCTCATCGGCCAGATCTTTTTTGTTTAAGACCACCAGCTGCTCCTGTTTCTCCAGCAGATCAACCAGCTGAGGATTGCCGCTGGCAGCCGGTATGCGGGCATCCCGGATCTCTAAAACCAGGTCGACCAGTTTGAGCTTTTCCCTTATTTTACGACGGGCCTTTTCCATATGCCCGGGATACCAGTTTATCTTTCTGGACATAACTATCACCTCTATTCTGCCGGCTTTGATGAAAAATTGGATAAAGAAAAATTAAAAAAGGGCGAGAGGATCTCTCCTCCACCCCTAATTTTTAAATATTGAAGAGACTTTATTATCCTACTCGGAGTCTTCCGCCGGCTCCGCGCCTGTTTCCTCTGCTTCTTCAGTGACTGCGGCTGACTCCTCGATCTCCTCGGCTGATCCGGCCGGCTCTTCGCTGAGCTCTTCACCCTGCAATGGTCGAGGTCCTCTTTTTTCTCTGACCCGGGCTTTTTTACCTTTTCTCTCTCTGAGGTAAAAGAGCTTGGCTCTGTTGACATCACCGCGCTTTAAGACCTCTATTTTTTCCAGGCTGGGGGAATGAACCGGGAAGGTTCTTTCCACGCCAACTCCGTGTGAGATTTTGCGCACGGTGAAAGTCTCCTGACTGCCGCTGCCCCTTCGGCTGATAACAATGCCCTCAAAGGGCTGGGCTCTGCGGCTGGAATCTCCGGATTTGATCAGTAATTTGACGGTGTCGCCGGGTGAAAAATCGGGAACATCGTCGCGTTTTTCCTCCTGATCTATGTGCTCAAAAATATCCATGTTTTTTTCCTCCTTTCCTCTGTAAAAATTTTTCTCATCATTTCCACCAGCGTTCTCCCAGCAATCTATCCATAATGATGGCGGCTGCGGTGCGGACGGAAAGATGGTTGAAATCACCGGGACCTTCCACCGGCTCCAGCAGAAAATCGCAGCCGGATATTATCTCTTCGGTGAGCCCCCAGCCGGTGCCAAAAAGCAGCAGGTAGGGCCGGCTGTCCTCCTTCAGGCGCGATCGCAGCCGGGCAAAGCTCAGAGAATCGCCCTCCTCGTGCTCCTGAGCTGAAGTGGTGACGGTTATGGGTCTTTCGCCCGCCTCATTTTCGATATCCTTTAGTACTTCTTCGAAGCTTTCTACAATATCGAGCACCTGAAAAGCTTCATGACGACTCGGATTGTAATCGGAGCCGTGATCGCTGGTCCAGTAATCGCGCATACGCCGGACCAGATCGCGCTGTGATTTGACGCGATTGACGACGTAATATTTTTTGACCTGATAGGTCCGGGCAGCCCTTGATATATCGTGCAGATCGAGATTGGTAACTGTCGTAGTTATTTTTTGGCCATTTTTGTTGTAAACTGGATGGTGAATCAGAGAGATATATACATCGGCAGCTTCAGCGGTCAATATTATCACCGACCCCGCCGCCTTCTTCTTTCATGCTGGCGGCGTTTTCCTCTTTGATCTCCTCTAAAAGCTCCTGTTCTTCCTCGATCAGATCGGCATCTTCCAGAAGATCCGGCCGGCGCGCCAGCGTTCTTTTCAGAGCTTTCTTTTTGCGCCAGCGCTCGATGCGGGAATGATGGCCGCTCAATAAGACTTCAGGGACGCGCAGATCCTTGAACTCCCGCGGCCGGGTGTACTGGGGATAATCCAGTCTGTCCTGATAAAAAGAATCCTGACGTGGTGAGCGTTCATCGCCTACCACCCCGGGAATCATCCTGGCTATAGCATCTATAACTATCATGGCCGGCAGTTCGCCGCCGGTGAGAACATAATCTCCCAGAGATATTTCCCGATCGACAACAAGCTCCCGCACCCTTTCATCGATGCCTTCGTAATGCCCACAGATCAAAACCAGCCCCTCCAGCTGACTGAGCTCAAGGGCCATATCCTGATCAAAGGTCTCACCCTGCGGTGTGAGCATCACCGTCTCCGGCAGCTCACCTCTCAGCGCCGCACAGGCTCTATGGGCCCGGTAGATGGGCTCCGGTTTCATGACCATGCCGGCTCCGCCGCCGTAGGGATAATCATCGACATTGCCGTGTTTGTCCTGAGTAAAATCGCGGATATCCACAGGATTTATGTCAATCAGCTCCTCTTTCAGGGCCCGACCGGTGATGCTTTCGGCCAGAGGTCCCGGAAAAAGGTCGGGGAAAATCGTCAGAATATCGAAGTACATCCTTTAAGCTCCTTCCAAAAAACTCTGCTCAAAGCTCTAAAAGCCCGGGGATCGGTTCGACCGTAATCCTTCTTTTTTCCTGGTCTATCTCGCTGATAATCTCCCGGGCGGCGGGAATCAAATATTCCTCCCGGTCATCGTTCCTGACAACGAAGACATCCGTGCCGCTGTCAGTCCAGACCTCCATCAGTTCCCCGAGCTTGCGGCCGCCGCTGGTGACGACGGTAAAACCTTCGAGCCGGTAAATATAATATTCATCTTCGGAAAGCCGGGGCAGCTCCGACTCGTAAATGCTGATATAGCTGCCTTTGAGCTCCTCGGCTGCCTCTATATCATCAACTCCGGCCAGCTTGAGCACGACAAAATCGTTCTGAGTGCGGGTGGATTCTATCTCGTACCGGCTGTTGCCGGGAGATTTTTCCACCACAACATCCTCTAACTGAAAGAACCTATCGATATTGTTGGTCAGAGGTTCTACCCGGACATGACCTTTGTTGCCCTGATAGCGCACAATCTGTCCCAGGAGTATCAATTCGTCATCCATTTAAGAAAAATCCTCCAGTATATCGGTTGATCAATTAATATCCACCTTTACCTTCTTATCGGCTTTGGTGGCCGCGGCGTTGATAACCCTGCGGATGGCCCGGGCTATCCGACCCTGTTTGCCGATTACCTTGCCGACATCCTCCTCGGCCACACGCAGTTTGAGGCGGATGCTTTTTTTTCCCGATTTTTCCTCGACCGCGACCTCATCGGGGTTATCGACAATGCTGCGGGCGATAATCTCGAGCATCTCTTTCACTGGCAGCCCTCCTTCGATTAATTTTCTTCGCCGATGAACTCAGCCCAGACACCGGTATCCTTAAGCAGGCTGCGGACTGTGTTGGAGGGTTTGGCTCCATTTTCCAGCCATTCCAGCGCTTTGTCCTCGTCTATCTCTACCTGCGAAGGCTGCTGTCTGGGGTCATACGTGCCCAGCTCCTCCAGAAAACTGCCGGTGGGGGCATTGCTGGAATCAGAGACCACCACCCGGAAAGAAGCCTGACGTTTTTTGCCTATTCTTTTCAATCTGATTTTTACTGACATAGTAATTTCACCTCCATCCAATTACTATATAATTACTAAAATGGTAGATTTAAGCCTCCAGGCAGACCGCCGCCCGAGAGCTTATCTTTTTTCTTATTGAGCTGCTTCATCATCTTTCTGGTCTGACGGAACTGTTTGAGCAGGCGGTTTACATCCTGAATTTCGGTGCCGCTGCCGCTGGCAATCCGCCGCCGGCGGCTGCCGTCAATGATATCAGGATCTCTTCTTTCTTCCTCGGTCATGGACTGAATAATGGCCTGAATTTTATCGAGCTGCTCCTCTTCTACCTGAATATCTTTGAGCTTATTGGCAGCTCCCATGCCGGGTATCATACCCATAATCTCGTCGATGGGCCCCATGTTTCTCACCTGGTCCATCTGATCGAGAAAATCTTCCAGGGTGAATTCATCCTCGCGCAGTTTCTCCTCGAGTTCTTTAGCCTGCTCCTCATCGAAGGATTCCTCCGCTCTTTCTATCAGACTGAGCATATCTCCCATGCCCAGTATGCGCGAAGCCATGCGGTCGGGATGAAATGTTTCCAGCTGATTGAGCTTTTCGCCGACTCCCGCATATTTTATCGGACGACCGGTAACTTCTCGAATAGAGAGGGCTGCTCCACCGCGCGCATCGCCGTCGAGCTTGGTCATGAACATACCGTCTATATCGAGCTGTTCGGTGAATCTTTCGGCCACATTTACCGCATCCTGACCGGTCATGGCATCGACGACCAGCATGATCTCCTCGGGATCGACAGCCCCCTTGATCCGGCTTAATTCATCCATGAGCTCCTCGTCTATATGCAGACGTCCGGCTGTGTCCACGATAACTATATCGTTATCATGAGATCTGGCCGAAGAGACAGCTCCCTTGACTATATCGACCGGATCGTTTTCATCTCCCATCTGGAAGACATCGACGTCCAGCTGTTTGCCCAGCTGTTCCAGCTGGTCTATGGCGGCCGGTCGATAGACATCGGCTGCCACCAAAAGCGGACTTTTGCCTTCCTTTTTGAAGTGATTGGCCAGTTTACCGGCCGAAGTCGTCTTACCTGAACCCTGCAGTCCGACCAGCATGATGACCGTTGGCGGGCTGTCGGCAAATGTTATCTCCTGATGTTCGCCGCCCATAAGTTCAGTGAGCTCTTCTTTGACGATCTTTATGACCTGCTGGGCCGGCGTCAGACTTTCCATCACCTCTTCGCCAACTGCTCTCTCCTCGATATTGTTGATGAAATCCTTAACAACCCTGTAGTTGACATCAGCTTCGAGCAGGGACATGCGCACTTCCTTTAAGGCCGATTTTACGTCCTCCTCGGAAAGTTTGCCCTTGCCTCTCAGTTTGTCAAAAGTATCCTGAAGTTTTTCTGCCAGTCCTTCAAAAACCATATTTAATCCCCCTATAGGCAGTTTTTAATCCTTTTTACTGCCTCTATCAGGTCTCGGCGTTCTTCCCTAACGATGGGCTTTTCGCCTTTTAATTTCTCCAGAAGATAATCGGTCTCCTCCTGCAGATCGTGATAGCTCTCCAAAAGCCCTAAAATTTCTTCAAATTCGCGCAGCTGCTTTTCAGCTCTCTGCAGATGATCATGTACTCCCTGACGGCTGATATCCAGATTTTCGGCTATCTCCCCCAATGAAAAATCATCATAGAAATAATATCTCATGATCTCCTGCTGACGCGGGGTTAAAAGCCCACCGTAAAAATCGAAGAGCTGACTCAATGTTACCGTCTTTTCCAGCACTGCAATCACCTGCTGTCAAGTAGTTTAGCTTTACACCAGCCACACAGGAATAGTATAAGGTATGAGAGCATCTCTGTCAAGGGCTATTTTCCACCGTTGTAGTAATCATGAGTGTTAAGTTTTTTGTCCGGCCTGCTCCATAAACTTCTCTTTCTCTATAACCATGCGAATATGTCGGCCCTCGCCGATGATATCGCTTTCATCTTTGGCTTTGACCTCAAAGGTTAGCTGACGATCATCGACCTCGACAAGTTCGGCGGCAACTTCAACCTCCATGCCCACCGGAGTCGGAGACAGATGTTTTATATCGAGGTGATAGCCGACTGTGGCATAACCTTCGGGCAGATGAGAATCGACCGCGCCTAAAGCGGCGTTTTCCATAAAGCCCACCATGACCGGAGTGGCCAGCACTTCAACTCCGCCGCTGCCGAAATTATCGGCCGTCATCTCTTCAGCCACTTTCCGGGTGATTTTGTTTTTGCTGCCAGCTTCGAGTTCAAATTCCATCGTTTTCTCCTCCTGGTTATTGATTTTTTCCTGGTTTTTCGAGCTGAATCAGGCTTTCGCTCGGATTATCTGCCCCAGCTTTCAGTCCTCCTCGGTAAAAAGTGCCTCCACGAAGGAGTCAGGATCAAAATTCTGCAGATCAGCCGCCTGCTCTCCCACTCCGATAAATCTGATCGGCAGCCCCAGTTCATTTCTGACGGCCACTACTATCCCGCCGCTGGCCGTGCCGTCGAGCTTGGTCAGGGCTATCCCGTCGACATCGACGGCTTCATCGAATTTTTCGGCCTGGTGCAGCGCATTCTGACCGGTGGTGGCATCGAGCACCAGAAGAACCTCCACGTTCTCTTCGCCGGCCTCCCGACCGATTACTCTGCGCACCTTCTCCAGTTCCTGCATGAGGTTTTTCTGGGTATGAAGCCGCCCGGCGGTATCGACTATCAGAAGATCGGTCTCACGCGAACGGGCTGCCTGAACGGCATCGTAAGCCACAGCTGCTGCATCAGCGCCCTCCTGCTGGGAGATGACATCTATGCCCAGGCGCCTGCCCCAGGTTTCTATCTGTTCGATAGCACCGGCTCTGAAGGTGTCGCCGGCCGCTAAAAGCACCTCATTGCCCTTGTTTTTATATCTGTTGGCCAGTTTGGCTATGGTGGTGGTCTTTCCGGAACCGTTGACGCCGACCACCATCAAAACCTCAAGCCCGTCCCAGGGCACAAGTATATCATCTCCGCCCTGGAGTATCTCCCTGATGCGATCCTGAAAAACCTCGTAAAGCTCTTCCGGCTCCTCGATTTCTTCTTCCTTTTGATAATCTTTAAGCTCCGAGATGAGATCCATCGTCGTCTGTACTCCCACATCGGCTCTGATCAGGGTCTCCTCCAGCTCTTCATACAGTTCCTCATCTATGGCGCTGCGGCCGGTGAAGATACTGCCGAGTTTATCGACAAAACCCCGGCGGGATTTTTTCAGGCCATCCTTAAGCCGCCCGAAAAGGCTGCGCTCATCCTCCTCTTCCTGGAGAATGTCATCCTCGACCTCTGCTGAATTCTGCTCGCTCTCTTCCGTTTTATCCTCTTCATCATCGCTGCCGAAAAAATTGAACATGACAGATTACCTCCTATTCATCATATTGAAGCGATACCAGCTGTGAAACTCCGTCCTCTTCCATGGTTATACCGTAAACCGTATCCGCTGCCGTCATCAATCTCTTGCGATGGGTGACGGTTATAAACTGACTTTCGCGGGAATAATCCCTGATATAACCGGCGAACATGTCGAGATTGGCATCGTCCAGAGAGGAATCGATCTCGTCCAGCACATAAACAGGGCTGGGCTCAACCTCCAGAAAGGCGAAGATCAGAGCTATAGCTGTGAGCGCTTTTTCCCCTCCGGAGAGCAGCGAAAGGCTGGAAAGATTTTTCCCGGGCGGACGGGCTTTGATGCTGACACCGGTGGTCAGGGGATTATTCCGATCGGTGAGCTGCAGGGCAGCCTCTCCGCCGCCGAAAAGCCGGGGGAATATTTTTTCGAACTCTTCGTTTACCTCGGCAAAGGTGGTCAGAAACAGCTCGCCCATCTCCTCTTCCAGACTGGAGATGACCCCTTTGATCGAGCTGCGGGCTTCCTGCAGGTCCTGACGCTCCTCCTCGAGAAATTCACAGCGCTCGCTCAAACGCTCGTATTCCTCGATGGCCCCGGTATTGACCTCGCCCAACTCTTTGAGCCGGCTTTCCAGTTCCTTGATCTCAGCCCGGGGGGCCTCGCAGTCCTGACCGGTAGAAAATTCCTTTAAAGCTTTCTCAACTTCCAGCTCGTATTTATCTTCCAGACGGCCGCGGATGCGTTCCTGCTGGGATTCTATCTTTCCCCGCTTCAGCTTGAGCGAGTTGATTTTCTCCTCTATCTCCTCTTTCTCCTGCTGAAAATTTTCGATCCTCTTTTCCAGCCGGCTCAAATTCTGTCGGTGTTCCTGCAGATTTTTTTCCAGCTCCTCCTGCCGCTTCTGGCAGGACTGGAGGCTGGAAGCCGAATTTTTCCGCTTATTTTTCAGCTTCTCTCTTCGCGCTTCGATATCCTCCTCGCTCTCTTTTAATTCCTGCAGCTCTTCTTTAAGCCCGGCCAGCCTCTCATCGAGATCCTCAATTTTTTCAGCTTTTTCATCGCCCTGCTCTGCAAGCGAGGCAATTTTTTCGCGATATCCAGCCAGCTTCAGCTCCGTTTTTTGCTGAAGATTATCTATCTCTTCTCGTTTTTGCTGCAGGTGATCGCGGCGGGACTTAAAGGTATTGCGGATGTTTTTCCTTCTCCTCTGGCGGGAGCGGGCGCGTTCCATTCTGGCTCCGATGAGCTCCAGCCGGTTATTGAGACTTATGCGGTCGGCTCCCAAAAAGAGGCGCTCCTTGAAAAGCTCTTCTATCTCCTCTTTAAGGCCGGTATGTTCCTGTCGGCAGGAGCGAAGCTCTGCTTTAATTTTTTCGCCCTTTTCCTTTAAAGCCGCAGCTAGCTTCTCTCGCCCTCTTCGAAACCCGGCAATATCAGCTATATTTTCCTCTGTTATTTCAATCTCAGACCGTTTTTCTTTCATCTTCTGGCGCAGGGCGGCCGCTTTTCGGGCCAGTTCTCTTTTTTCCCGGGAGCGGCTGAGCAGATGACTTTTCTGCTGCTGCTGGGTTCCTCCGGTCATGCTGCCTCCGGGATTGACGATGCTGCCTTTAAGCGTTACTACCCGCAGCCCCGAATTTGTCCGGCGGGAGATGTTGACAGCAGCCTTCATATTGTCCGCTATAAAAACCCGTCCGAGAAGATAATGAACTATATCTTCCAGGTATTCGGGATAATCGACCACCTGGTGAGCTGCCGCTGTCAGACCCTCAAAGCCAGCCAGGCCTAGCTCTTCGGGAAAAATTGACCGGCCTTCGATTCTGTCCAGGGGCAGAAAAGTAGCCCGACCGGATTCATTTTTCCTGAGATAGGCGATGGCTTTTCTGGCGACATCTGTATCTTCTACCACCACCTGCTGCATGCGGCTGCCCAGGCCGACGGTAAGGGCTTTTTCATATTCAGCCGGGGCCTCGATCAGCCTGGCCACAGGACCGATAATACCCTTAAGATCGGCCTTTATCACCTCGCGCACGCCGCGGTAATAGCCTTCAGCTTTCCTCTCCACCCGGCGCCGGGCCTGCCAGCGTGAGCGGCAGCGGGCATAATCCGATCTCAATTTTTCCAGCTCACCGGTCAGATCATCTTTTCTCCTGCGGAGATTCTCCAGCCTTTCTGCCAGCCCCACTTCGATCTTTTTGACCTGAAGATACCGGCGACGCAGGGCTGTAAGGCGGGGATCGAGTTCACCGATTTCCTGCAAAAGTTTTTGGGCTTTTTTCTCACTGCTGTTCAGCTTTCTTTCCAGAGAACGGATGCGCTCCTCGATGGTCCGGATTCTTTCCCTGCAGACAGCCCTGCTCTGACCCAGATCTTCTTTTCTTTTCGGAGCTGATAATTTTATATCCTTTTCCAGGCGGGCCTTTACAAAGCTTTTTTCCCGCAGCAGTCTATCCCGGGCGGCCAAAATTTCCTGCTGTCGATGACTTTCTTCGGCCAGCTCTTCTTTGAGCTTTTTTTGACGTTCCCTCAGCTCTTCCAGCTCCCGGCGCTGCTCTTTTTTTCGTCTTTCGGTCCCGTCCAGACGCCGTTTTACCGCCTTCAGCCGTTCTGCTAAATTTTTCTCCCGTTCATCGAGAATCTCCAGGTTGTTATCTATCTCCTGGATTCTGCTTTTGGTCTGAAAGATCTCGCCCGCCAGCTCCTCTCGCTCATCCTCGAGTTTCTCCTTTTCGACCTTGATTTCCTCTCTCGTATCTTTGAACTGTTCCAGCCGGGAGCCGATCTCCTGTTTTTTCTCATTATGTTTTATGCTTTTTTCCTCGAGAGCTTCCAGCTGCTTTCTGTTTTTCCGGTAGGTAGCGGCCAGATAGGAGGCTTCGAGATTTTTCATGCGGCTGTAAATCCTCTTATATTCCCGGGCTTTTTCCGCTTCCTTTTCCAGAGGTTTAAGGCGGGTTTTAAGCTCGTTGATCAGATCTTCCACCCTGGTCAAATCCTGCTCGGTCCTCTCAAGACGCCTTTCAGCCTCCTCTTTGCGCCGGCGGTGGCGGCTTATTCCGGCCGCCTCCTCGAACATGCCGCGCAGTTTTTCCGGACTGCTGCCCAGAATGGCCTCGACCCGGTTTTGACCCACCACCGAATAGGGCTCCTGATTGAGGCCGGTATCGTCTAAAAGCTCCTGAAAATCCCTGAGCCGGGAAGCTTCGCCGTTTATGTAATAATCGCTCCTGCCCTCCTGGTCGACAAGGCGGGAAAGTGTGACCTGATCTTCATCTATGTCGAGCCTGCCGAACTCGTTATTGAGCACGATTCTGACTTCAGCCTCCGAACGGGCCTGCCTTTCATCGGTGCCGGAAAATATAACATCGGACATCCTGCTTCCGCGCAGGGCGCTGGGGCTTTGTTCGCCCATGACCCAGCGGATGGCATCGACAATATTGCTCTTGCCGCTGCCGTTGGGACCCACGATCGTGGTTATTCTGCTGTCAGAAAAATCCACCGTTACCGGTTCGGCAAAGGATTTAAAACCACGCAGATAAAGCTTATCGAGCATAAATATACCTCCTGCCTCAAAACAGAACAAAAACCCATCCCTGATAATCCCGGGATAGGCGGTCGATTTACAGCTTCTTTACAGCTCATCTTCCTGGGAATTTTTATCTCTCTCTGCTTCTGCCAGCTTTTCTTTTTTCAGATTATTCAGCTCATTTATTTCCTCAGCAGAGAGCTCACGCCAGCTGCCCCCGGCCAAATCCTTCAAAGCCAGCGGACCAATCCTCAATCGGACCAGATCCTGAACTTCGTGGCCGACTGCTTTACACATCCTCCTGATCTGCCGGTTTCTGCCCTCGTGCAGAGCGAGTTTGAAGACGGTGCTGCCACCTTTATATTTCACCTGGCTCAGGCGGGCGGGCGCGGTCGGGCCATCCTCCAGTTCGATCCCTGTCTCCAGCCTGGTCAGACTCTCGCTGGTCAATATACCCGCGATCTCAACCCGATATACTTTGGTCACGGTGAAGGAAGGATGGGTCAGGATATGGGTCAGATCACCGTCATTGGTGAGGAGAATAAGGCCCCGGGAATCATAATCAAGCCTTCCGACGGGATAAAGCCTCTGGGGCAGATGATCGACATAATCGACAACGGTTTTGCGGCCGCGGGGATCATCGGCCGAGGAAATGACGCCGGTCGGCTTGTTGAGCTTGATATACTTTAGCTCCTCCCGGCTGAGCTTCTCTCCATCCACCCGGACAGTATCGGTGGTTGGATCGATTTTGACCCCCATCTCGGTCACGGTCTCGCCGTTTACCTCGACCCGGCCCGCGGCTATGATCTCCTCCGAACGCCGCCGGGAGGCGACACCGGATCGGGCCATAAATTTCTGCAGCCTCATCTTCACTTCAGCTTCCCTCCTGCTGCTGTTCTGAAGTCGGATCAGATTTTTCTCCCGGCTCGAGCATCTTCTCCCTTACCTCTTCGCGCCGGGGCAGCCGGGAGAGATCGCTGATGCCGAAATAGTAAAGAAAACTGTCGGTGGTGCCGTACTCTATCGGGCGGCCGGGGCTTTCTCTTCTGCCCTGCTCGGAGATCAGATCATGCTTCTGCAGGGTATTGAGTGTGGCCTCGGCGCTCACTCCCCGGATCTCCTCGATTTCTGAGCGGGTAATCGGCTGAAAATAGGCGATTATGGCCAGCGTCTCCCGGGCTGCCTCGCTCAGGCTGACCCGTCTCTGCCGGGTCAGCACCTCCTCCAGTCTGCCGGTGAGCTCCTCGCTGGTGCTCAAAAGATAACCTCCGGAAAATTCTTGCACCCGCAAACCGTGTTCTTCCCGGCGATAATGTTCGGCGAGCGAGTCGATCTCCTCCAGCACCCTGTTTTTGTCCAGGTTTAACTCTTCGGCTATGCGATCGGCCGATATCGGTTCACGGGCGGAAAAAAGCACTGCTTCTATCAGAGGCTGCAGTTTATTATCCATACTTCTTATGATCACCTTCCCTGGGAATTACAGCAATTCTGCCGAACCTGCGCTTCTGTTTCAGTTTTACAGCGTCCCTGAATGAGAGCTCGAGCAGAGCCAGAAGCGCTACCGCGGCTTCCATTCTTCCTCCGGTGACAAAATCGGATAGAAAATATTTCTCATCGCTTTTCTCCATGATTTCGAGCATCTCATTGATTTTTTCCTGAACGGTGATGCTCTCCCGGGTCAGATTGACGAGTTTATTCTTTTTTCTTCTCTCCCGCCGGCGGCGGGCGAATGATTTTAAGGCCACATCAACCAGTTCATACAGCTCCTGCGGCCCGGATTCGATATGCAGCTGCAGGTTCTCCCGGATATCTCCTTTGAGATGACGGGAGAAGTAGACACCGCTGCCGGATCTCAATTCATCGAGCTCACCGGCCAATTCTTTGACCAGCCTGTGTTCCTTCAGCCGGGCCACCAGGGGGTTTTCTTCCTCTTTTTCCCCGGAGGATCGGGAAGGAAGCAGACTTCTGGCTTTTATCTCCAGAAGTTCTGCCCCTATCCGGGTAAAATGGCTGGCTTCCTCCAGATCGAACTCATCGCTGGCGCGCAGATAGGCCAGATACTGATCGGCCACCCTGGCCAGGGATATCTCATTGATCTCGATCTCCTTATCCTTGATCAGACGGTAAAGCAGATCCAGAGGACCGCTGAAATTATCGGTTTCGACCTCATAAGCCATGGCCATACCCCCTGCTTTTCTCTATACAAACACCATCAACCCCAAAACCATCTGGACTATCGGTCCGATGATGGCTCCCAGAATGCCGGTGAAGGCTAAAACCAGCAGAAGCATCATGCCCAGAGGGCCCTCCAGCTGATTCAGATATCGATCGTAGGAAGGCGGCAGCACCCCGCGCAGGATTTTCGAGCCGTCCAGAGGCGGCACCGGCAGCAGATTGAATATACCCAGGCTGACGTTTATTATCACGGCCAGATAGAGAAACTGCACCGTTATCATCAAAAGACCGCCGGACTGACCGTACATTCTCATGGCCAGCGGGCCGGAAGCGAAAATGCCGACAAGATTAAGGGCGAGAGCAAAGATCAGTGCCAGAGCGAAGTTCGAAGCCGGACCGGCCACGCTGACTACCATCATATCGCGGCGGGGATTGCTGTAATAACGGGGGTTGATCGGGACCGGTTTGGCCCAGCCGAACCTGCGGGTTAAAAGCAGAACCAAAGCTCCCATAGGATCGAGGTGAGAGAGCGGATTTAAGGTCAACCTTCCCTGCATTTTGGGCGTGGGATCACCTTTTTTATATGAAGCCATTCCGTGACTGAATTCATGTATCGAAAGCGACAGGAGCAATATAGGAATCACCAGAATCAGCTCAAATATCATGTTCAACTTTCTTAACCTCCATTCCGTTCGCGGATAAGCCTGGCAGCCAGCTTGAGCTGTTCCTCCCGGCCTGCAACTCCTCCCTGCAGATATTCGGCCCAGACCTGATCGAGAACTTCCTGGACAGCAGGGCCTGGGTCCAGACCCAGCTCAAGCATATCGTTGCCATCTATTGATAGACCGGCACCGGCCAGCTCCTCTACGAAGTATTCGAGAGTCTCCCGAAATTTTTGGTCGGGAGCCAAAAAATAAAGCAGGGCCAGCTTTTCCGGGGACAGTCTGGAGAGATTTTCATTGAGCGAGACGGGATCATCATCGCGCTCAAGCTCCGCGATAAAATCGTCGATCCCGGCCAAAAAATCGAGCAGGTCTGCTACCTCCTCGGATAGGGAAAGCCTGTCCCGGTAGGCGAACGGCATATTTTCGAGCAAAAAAGCAAGTTTTACTCCCCATTCCTTTATATTATAGTCTCTGGAGCACAAATATTCAAGACTTTCGCTGAGATCCTCCCAGCTTTCCCATCTTTCCCGGTCAAACTCGAAATCGTAGGCCAGAAGCTTGAAAGCCGGCAGCCTGTGCATGAGCGCGGCAAAACGCTGATGATTATGATAACTTCGGACTAAATCCTTGAGCTCCTGGAATACGCGGTTTAGCTTAAGCCGGGAGAAATCTCCTCGCTTTAAAGCTTCATCCATCAACTTTTCTGTCTCCTCTTCGATATGAAAATCGAGCTCGAGAGCGTACTTCAAACCGCGTATTATGCGGGTGGGATCATCGAGAAAACTGAACCTGTGCAAAGCTCTGATATATTTTCTGTCGAGATCAGCACAGGCTCCAAAAAAATCATATAGAAGGCCGTATTTCTCCCGGGATAGCTCAACTGCCATGGCATTTATGGTAAAATCACGGCGGAAAAGATCCTCCAAAAGACCGGCCTGTTCGACCTGAGGACGGGCACCGGGGCTGGGATAAAACTCGGAACGGGCCCGGGCTAAATCGAGGTTGTATTCCCCGCTTAAAGTGAGGGTGCCGGTCTGAAAGCGCTCGTGAAACTGATATTCCGCCTCTAACTCATCGGCCAGCTCCTGAAGAAAAGATTTGATCTCGCCTTCGATCACCAGATCTATATCGCGATTTTCCCTGCCCAGGAGCATATCCCGGACCATGCCCCCGACCAGATATACGGGAATATCGAGTTTTTCGGAAAGCAGAGAACAGGTCTGCAGTATTTTCTGAATCCCGGCGGGAAGCCCATCCAAAAGATTGGCAGCATTCTCCCGGCGCTCGGATATTTCCACCATGCTGGTGCCGTAACGGTTCTGGAAATGGTGAGGAGAAGCATCTTCGTAATAGGAGGCCAGCACGTCGGTTCTGGTGACAATGCCGACCATCTTCTCATCTTCCATGACCGGCAGCCTGCCGATATCGTATTTGACCATCAGTTCCTGGGCATCGCGGATGGTTGCCTCAGGCGAGATAGTTACGACGTCATCGGACATATACCCCCTGACCGGAGCATTCATGAGATCATGCTCCATGATCTTTTCCAGATCGCGCCGGGAAAAAATGCCGACAACTTCATCCTCTTCATCCACGACTATAAGACCGCTGTGACCGTACTTTTCCATCATCTCGCCGGCTTCAGCCACGGTGGCTTCAGAATTTATGGTGCGGACAGGCGAGGACATGATCGATCTCACGCAGTTCATGCGGGTTATCTCTGTCTGCAGTACTTCTATCAGTTCCTGTTTTGCTCTATCCAGCGACATATCCAGCCGGGCCGAACCGGCTCCCGGGTGGCCGCCGCCCTGAAAATGGCTGCATATCTGTCCGATGTCGACTGCTTCATCGCTGCTGCGGCCGATAAGATCGACCTTATCCTCGCCGCCGGCCACCACAAATATGCTGGCCAGATCGTAGAGGTTTTTTATGCGGCGGGTAACCTTGTTAAGCCCCATTATATAACGGGAAAAATCGGCGGAAAAAATCGACACACCGGTGCCGTTTATATTCAGCTCCTGCCGACCTTTGAGCAGCTTTTCTAAAGCCCGCTGCTGTTCTTCGTCCAGTCTTTCCTCCAAAAACTGATTGATAATTCTGGTTCTGGCTCCAGAATCCAGAAGATGGGCCGCTGCTTTGAGATCGGCGGCAGTGGTGCTCATATGGGTGAAATTGCCGGTATCAGCGTAAATTCCCAGAGCGAAAAGAGTGGCCTCGACCGGATTCGGCTCTTTTCCCTCGCGGATGAGCCGGTTGACAATAATTGTGGTGGAAGAACCCACATTCTCGCTCATGTCCAGATCTATCCAGTCCGAACTGCTGCTGTCATGGGGATGATGGTCGTAGACGATCACCTCTACCTTATTTAGATCTATATGATCGCCGAGATCCCCCAGCCTGTTTATGTCGGCGGTATCCACGACTATAACCCTCGTCACCTCATCAGGATCGATATCCGCAAGCTCATAAACTTCGAGCGCACCCCGATAGAGGGCCATAAGATCGCGGGCCAGCGAGCTCAGACGACCTACAAGCACAGGCTTTGCCCTGCTATATAGCGAGCGGGCTGCTATCATGGCAGCCAGTCCATCGAGATCAGTATGATCATGCGAAACTATTATCTCCATATTCTCTGCTGCCTCCCGGTTGGCCCCGCCCGCATTCTCACTCGATCAGATCGATGATAAAATCAAAGTTCGCCGGCGGCTGACCGCTGATCGAAAAAGCGCCTTTGAGAAGTTTTTCAGCTTCCTCTAGATCGGCTTTTTTGCCGTGATGCAATCTGGCCAGCATTTGATCTTCATCTACAGGATCGCCCCGGCTGACCATGAGTTCTATACCGGCTGAATAATCTATCTCGTCCTCTTTGGTTTCTCTGCCCGCGCCCAAAAGCATGGCTGCCCTGCCTATCCGGCGGGCATCGATGTCTGCGATATATCCTCCCGCAGGAGAGCGATAGCTTTCTACATTTTCCGCTGAAGGCAGAAGCCCGGTATCTTCGACCACCCCGGCCTCGCCCCCCTGAGCTGCGATAATCTCGGCCAGCTTTTGGCGGGCATTTCCTGAGTTGAGCTGGTCTTGAAGCCGGCTTTGAGCCTCATCCAGATCGGGGCTGTATCCACCGGCTTTGAGCATGGCAGCTCCCAGTTCAAGGCAAAGTTTTTCTAAATCCTCCGGTCCTTCGCCGGAGAGGGTCTTTATGGCTTCTTTTACCTCGAGTGAATTGCCGACCATCCGGCCTAAAGGCTGGCTCATATCGGTGAGCAGGGCCAGCGTCTTTCGGTCCAGCTCTTTACCTATGCCGACCATGAGCTCGGCCAGCTTTCGCGCCGCCTCGATTTTCTGCATAAAGGCGCCGCTGCCGGTTTTGACATCGAGCACGATGCTGTCTGCTCCGCCAGCTATTTTCTTGCCCATGATGCTGCTGGCTATAAGGGGGGGAGAATCCACTGTGGCCGTGACATCGCGAAGCGAGTAAAGCTTCTTATCGGCCGGAGTGAGGTTGGCAGTCTGACCAACTACTGCCGCTCCCACTTTTTCCACCTGGTCCAGGAATTCCCGGCGGCTCATCTCAACTTCCAGACCGGGGATCGACTCCAGTTTGTCTATGGTTCCGCCGGTGTGTCCCAGCCCTCTTCCGGACATTTTGGGGACGGGAACTCCAGCGGCAGCGACCAGGGGAACCAGCACCAGGGTGGTGGTATCGCCGACACCGCCGGTGCTGTGCTTATCGACTGTGGTACCGGAAAGAGGGGAAAGATCTATCCTATCCCCGGAGTTGACAACCGCTTCGGTGAGAAAAGCTGTCTCTTCAGCGTCCATTCCCTGGAAATAAACGGCCATAGCCCAGGCCGAAACCTGATAATCGGGAATCTCCTCACTGACATAGCCCTCGATAAGATGGGATATTTCTTCAGCGGAGTGTTTTTTGCCCTCTCTTTTATTATGGATTATGTCATACATCTTCATGTTTACCGAACTCCTGCAGAATAGCACGCACGAGTTTGATGAAATCCGGCCTGACCTGATCGGCTATCTCGACAACATCTTCATGACTCAGAGGTTTGGGGAGAATGCCGGCCGCCATGTTGGTTATGCAGGATATTCCCAAAACTCTGAGACCTATATGATTGGCCGTGATAACCTCGGGAACGGTGGACATGCCGACCGCATCTGCTCCCATTGTTTCGAGCATTCTGATCTCTGCCGGTGTTTCGTAGCTGGGACCGACCATGCCGGCATATACGCCCCGGCGGGTTTTAATTCCCTGCTCGCTGGCAACATCTTCGGCCAGATCCTGCCAGGTAGAATCATAGGCCTGTGTCATATCGGGAAAACGGGGGCCGAGCTCGTCGGGATTTTCTCCGCGAAGCGGGTTATCGCCGGTCATGTTGATATGATCGCTGATGACCATAAAATCTCCCGCATCATAATCGCGATTGATCCCACCGGCGGCATTGGTCACTATCAGACCCTCACAGCCCAGTTCGGACATCACTCTGACCGGCAGAGCTATCTCCTGCATGCTGTAACCTTCATAATAGTGAAATCTGCCCTGCATGGTGACAACCTGCCGGCCCTCGAGAGTGCCGCAGACGAGCTGGCCGGCGTGGCCCTCGACGGTGGAGACAGGAAAATTAGGTATATCTTCGTAGGAAACAACGACGGGATCTTCTATCTCATCGGCCAGAACACCCAGTCCGGAACCGAGAATCAGGGCAAACTCCGGTTCTTCTTCCAGATCTTTTTCCACTGCTTTTACGGCTTCATCGATTTGATCCATGATTTCTGCGGACATATATACTACCTCCTGATTTTTTAATAGTTCAGCTCAAAATTTCTCCGGCAAAACTGCGTCCGTCTTCAGGGGCGGGAAGGCCGTGCAGATCGGCTATGGTGGCAGCCATATCGGCAAAGCTGCTGCGGGTACCCAGGTCATAATTTGCTTTGAGTTTTTCACCTGCCAGCAAAAGCGGCAAAAATTCTCGCGTGTGATCGGTACCCTCATAGGTGGGATCACAGCCGTGATCGGCGGTAATGACCAGCATATCATTGCTTTTCAGCCTGGCTAAAATATCGGGAAGTCTCTCGTCGAAATCCTTCAGGGCCTGATAATAACCCTCCGGATCCCGGCGGTGACCGTAAAGCATGTCAAATTCGACCAGATTGGCGAAGATCAGCCCGGAATCAACCTCATCCATGTAATCGATTACCGCTTCGGTGCATTTGATATTATTTATGGTGTGATCGGATTCTGTTACGCCGTCGCCGGCAAAGATATCGATGATCTTGCCGATACCCACAACCTCCTTATGGGCCTGGACAAAGCTGTTTAAAAGCGTTTTACCCGGGGGCGGCAGCGAAAAATCCTTGCGGCGATCGGTTCTTTCCAGCTCTCCCGGTTCGCCCACGAAAGGCCGGGCGATCACCCGGGCAACTCCATGTTCGCCGGTGAGAATCTCGCGAGCTTTTTCGCACATCTCATAAAGCTTTTCCACGGGAATGATATCCTCGTGGGCTGCTATCTGAAAAACGCTGTCAGCCGAAGTATAAACTATAGGCCGACCCGTGGCCAGATGTTCTTCGGCCAGCTCCTCGATGATGACGGTGCCTGAAGCGGGTTTGTTGCCGAGAATATCGCGTCCGATAGCCTCCTTGAAAAGTTTTATCACCTCTTCGGGAAAGCCATCGGGATAGGTGGGAAAAGGTCTTTCCGAGATCAATCCTGCCAGCTCCCAGTGGCCGGTGGTGGTGTCCTTGCCCACCGAAGCTTCGGCCATCCTGCCAAAAACTCCCCGGGCCGAAATATTATCATCCAGATAGGGAACCGGCTTGACCCTGCCCAGCCCCAGTTGGCTCAGACCGGGAAGATCGAGGCCGCCCACAGCCCGGGCCAGATTGCCCAGGGTGTCAGCTCCGGCATCGCCGTACTGGTCGGCATCGGGCAGCGCGCCGATACCGACGCTGTCGAGCACTATGATGATGGTTCTGTCTATTTTTTCAGCCACATATAAACCTCCTGTTTTTTACTGCCGATTTTTTTATTATCAGAATAAGGCTTTTTATAGAAAGGGAAAAACCTTAAACTCATAATAAAAAGAAACTCATAATAAAAAGCCCTTTCCCTGAGGAAAAGGGGCCTTTGATCTGATGCTGCTGAAATTTGCGCCGGCGAAAAAATTTTTAGCCTCAGGAGCTTTCCCCGGACCCGTCCTGCAGGACATCGACAACCTCATCCAGCCGACTGCGGACGGTGGGATAGGAGATCCCCATCTCCCTCTCGACTTCCTTGATGTTGCCCCGCGATTTGATAAAAACCTCGACAAATTTCAGCTGTTTTTCGTTCAATCGGGAGAATTTGTCCCGCGAAAAGCTGCCCGTGATGGTGGTATCGCAGTTACTGCAATCGAGTGCGGTTACATTCATCTCTTTTCCACAAACCGGACAATTTCCGATCATAATCTTTACACCCCGCTGACTTGAGATGCTATATTAATTTACAGGAGCTGATATCCCATCTGTCTCTTTTTTATTCCGATGCTTATTATGTCTTTTCTTATGCTCTTTGATGAAAATTATATTATATTATATGAAAAATGTCAAGTTTGTGGTTAATATATTTAATCATATATTTGAATTTATTCATCTAGAGTATATCGAACTTTCGAAAACAAAAAAGGCAGGTCAGATCAATCCTGCAGCTGCAAAAAGGCCAGAAGACCGACAGCTGTTTTGCTGTCCTTAATCCTGCCGGAAAAAACAAGATCTTTGATCTTATCCGGTTCGACTTCGGCCATCCTGACAAATTCTCCCTCATCCAGCTCCTGTTCTCCCTTCTGCAGATTCTCGGCCAGGAAAAGATGCAGGCATTCGGTGCTGTAACCGGGGGTGGTGTAAAAAGAAAAAAGATGTTCGAGATTTTCAGCTATATATCCCGTCTCCTCTTTGAGCTCGCGCCGGCCGCATTCTTCAGGGTCTTCGCCGGGCTCCAATCGTCCGGCCGGCAGTTCCAGAAGAACCTCGCCGGCGGCATAGCGATACTGCTCGATCAAGGAGATATTGCCCGCAGGTGTTATGGGCAGGATGGTAACGCCGCCGGGATGTTCCACTATCTCCCGCTTTGACCTGCTGCCGTCCGGCAGCTCGACCTCATCTTTTTTTACTTTCATGATGCTGCCGTCGAACTCCATCTGACTGACAATTCCCTTTTCTTCCAGTTTATTTTCATCCATAATATATCATTCACTTCCTTTCGTATAAAAATACAGCGCTTTTTCCAGAGCCTTTAACGAAGAGATATCCAGCTTCTCCCGGGATGTATGACCGTGACTGTAACCCATTCCCAGGTTGACCGACTCCAGTCCAAACTGGCTCATCTTATTGGCCTCGCTGATATGACTGCTTTTTTGAAATTCGACATCCAGACCGGTGCTCTGAAGAGAGCTTTTCAGGCTGGAAAGCCAGGGAGGTATGCTCTCAAAGTTATAACCGGAGCAAAAATGGAGGACACGAGAGACGAAATCGGATCTTTTGATGCCGAAATGACGCTGAAGCTCCTTGATCCTTCTCTGCCAGAGCGAATTTATCCGGGAAATCTCTTCTCCCCGGATGCCGACGATCAGAATTTCCTCCTGAAAAAACTCCCAGACCGGCAGGGGGCCGGAGATCAGGTGCGAAACAACGCAGAGATCATTTTTTTCCCAGTAATGCCTGATCCTGCGCAGAAGCATCTTCTGCCGGGCGGTCATCTCTTCTCCACCATTTCTTTTGGTGAGCGTGAAGGCAAAAAAACCGGCTGCAGGCTCTTCATAGAAGATGGTTCCGGCCGGGGCCTCGCCGTCCATAACTATGGCGTGATCGTATCTTTTAACGTATTCCCCGGGCAGCAGCGAAGCTCCCAGAAGACCGATTTCCTCGGCCACGGTAAAAATTATTCCCAGATCGGAAGGCAGATGACCTCCGCTGGCCCGCAGCAAAGCCAGAATAACCGAAACTCCGACCAGATCATCGGCTCCCAGCGCCCCTTCAGCTCTATTTTTGATAAAACCGTCGCTTCTGATGGGTTCTGTCTTTTTCGATTTTACCGCGTCGATATGAGCAACCAGCAGGGTATCTTTGGGCGCCCGGGTGTCGGTCTCTATGATCAGATTGTCCGTGGTGCCGCCGATCTTTTCACCGGCGCCATCAGTTTTGACTTCCAGGTTTAGATCGTTCAGCTCGGAAACGATTTTTTGGGCCAGCTCGCCTTCCCGGCGGGGGGCACACCTGCGGGCGGTCAATTCTTTGAAAATTTTTTCAGCATTACCTTTTTGCATGGCTTAGTTCACCTCTGCTATAATTATAGATTATCGACTTGTCGGCAATATCCTGCCTGTAACCCCCGGGTCATGAGATAAAAAATCCCGCCCTGAGCAGGGCGGGGGAAAACTGAATAATTTTCCGCGGAAATAAGCTTAACCTTTCAAATTATAACCCCGATCTAGAGCTTCCTGATTCAAGGGGATGAGATCATGATATCTCTCGGGAAAAACGTCCTCCAGATTTTCCTTTATAGTGGCGAGCGAGACGATTTCTTTTTCGGCTATATAGGCCCCCAGCATGACCATATTGGCTATTTTGCCGCTGCCGATATCGTCTGCTATCTCGTTGGCCGGAACTTTGATCACGTTGAGTTCATCTCTCTCGACTTCCTTTTCTATAAGGGAGGAGTTGGTGACCACCAGGCCATTTTCCCTGACCCGGGGAGCAAATTTATTCTGAGAGGGAAGATTCATCACGATCACGGAATCGGGATGGTCGGTCAGGGGGGAGGGAATCATCTCATCGCTGACTATGACTGTGCAGTTGGCCGTTCCTCCCCTCATCTCCGGACCGTATGAAGGCATCCAGGAAACCTCTTTATCCTCCTTCATGCCGGAATAGGAGAGAAGCTGGCCGATGGTCATAACACCCTGACCGCCAAAACCGGCCATTACGATTTCCTCTTTCAATTACTCCACCTCCTCGATATCTTTGAAGATGCCCAGTTCATATTTGGGCAGCATATTTTCTTCCAGCCACTTCATGGCCTTTTTGGGGTCTGCTCCCCAGTTGGTGGGGCAGGTGGAGAGAACTTCCACCATGGTAAACCCTTTTTTCTCGTGCTGCAGACGGAAGGCTTTTTTGATGGCTTTTCTGGATTTTCTTATATTTTTGGAATCATGCATCGATACGCGGGCTAGATAGGCCGGCCCATCCAGTTCGGCCAGCATTTCGGTCATCCTGATGGGATTGCCGGTTTTTTCCTTATTGCGGCCGGTCTGAGTTGTGGTCGTCTTCTGATTTTCCAGCGTGGTAGGGGCCATCTGTCCACCGGTCATACCGTAAATAGCGTTGTTGATAAAGATTATGGTGATGTTCTCGCCCCGATTGGCAGCATGCACTGTTTCGGCTGTACCTATAGAAGCCAGATCACCATCTCCCTGATAGGTGAAGACAGTTTTATCGGGATGAACTCTTTTTACACCGGTGGCCACCGCCGGCGCCCGTCCGTGGGCCGCAACCTGGAAATCACAATCAAAATAATCATAGGCCAGAACGGAACAACCGACCGGGGCTATGCCGATGGTCTCCTCTCTGACATCGAACTCGTCCAGAACTTCGGCCACCAGGCGATGGGTTATACCGTGAGTGCAGCCCGGACAGTAATGAAAATTCTCATCGGTAAGAGATTCAGGTCTGCCTGCTACTTTTTCCATATTATTCACCCCTCATTTCCTTTATCTTATCGGCGATCTCTTCGATTCCAGGAATTACGCCTCCGCAGCGGCCGTAAAATTCAACCGGCCTGCGCTTCCCGGCGATTCTTTTCACATCTTCTAACATCTGACCTGCGTTCATCTCTACGGTTAGAAATTCTTCAGCATCGTGGCTGAGCTCTTCGAGCCTATCCTCGGGATAGGGGAAAAGCGTTACAGGGCGAAATAATCCGGCCCTGATGCCTTCTTCTTCCCGCACCTTATCGATGGCGCTGATACAGATGCGGGCGGTTGTGCCAAAGGCCACCAGAATAATATCGGCATCTTCGGTTTTATACTCGTCGTAGCGGACCTCTTCTTCGCGCATCCGGCTGTACTTTTCCTGAATTTTAATATTGAGATCCTCAAGCACCGAAGCATCGAGCGAGAGCGAGGTTATTTTGTTGCGATCACGGCCGGAGGTTCCATCGGTCGCCCATTCCTTTCTGGGCAGATTATCCGGATCAATTTCTTCCTCGAATTCCACCGGCTCCATCATCTGTCCTATCATTCCATCTCCTAAAATCATCATGGGATTGCGATATTTATCGGCCATCTCGAAGGCGACATAGGTTAAATCGACCAGCTCCTGCACTGAATAAGGAGCCAGCACCCCCAGCTTTATATCGCCGTGGGCCAGTCCTTTGGTGGCCTGAAAATAATCGGACTGCGAGGGCTGTATGCCGCCCAATCCGGGACCACCCCGCATCATATTCACTATCACCGACGGCAGCTGCGAGCCCACCAGGTAAGAAATTCCCTCAGCTTTTAAACTTATACCGGGGCTGGATGAGGAGGTCATCACCCGGGCACCGGCACCTGCCGCTCCGTGAACCATGTTGATGGCCGCCACTTCGCTCTCGGCCTGCAGATATTCGCCGCCTACCTCGGGCATCCGGCGGGACATGTATTCAGGTATGTCATTTTGAGGAGTTATCGGATAACCGAAAAAATATCGACAGCCGGCCTTGATCGCCGCTTCGGCTACAGCTTCGTTTCCTTTCATCAAAAGCTTTTCTGACATTTTTTACCCTCCCTCATATTCTATAAATTCTTTTTAGCTTAACTGCTGTTATTCCTTATAAATTTCAATGCAGACATCGGGACATATCTGGTAGCAGAGAGTGCAGCTGGTGCAATCCTCCTGATCTTCATCATCGACTTCCGCGGGATGATAACCCTGGTTGTTGATGCGGTCTTCGGCCATGCTGATAATTTCGACCGGACAGACATCTGTGCAGAGCTCACAGCCTTTACAGCATTCATCATCGATCACAACTTTTTTATTCTCCACGGCTAAATTCCTCCTCGAAGGATTATTTATTCGTACTGGCGGGCGGATTCCTGTCCCATTAACACCCGATTGGCTCCTTCAGCCAGCGATTTCATCTCCTCTTCTCCGGGATAAAGGTGAACGGGAGCTATAAATTCAACCCGTTCTTCGACCCCGCTGACAAAATCTGAAGAATGAGCTATGCCGCCGGTGAGCAAAATTGCTTCGACCGGCTCTTCGGCAGCCGGGGCCAGCGAAGCTATCTCCTTGGCCACCTGATAAACCATGGCATCAAATACCAGCTTTGCCTCATCATCTCCTTCGGCTGCTCTTTTTTCAACCTCTTTCATGTCGTTGGTGCCCAGATAACCCATCACTCCGGATTCTCCGGTCAGCTTCTGCTTCATTTCCGTTTCATCGAGCCCGCTGGAAAGGCAGAACATGGCCAGATCCAGCGCCGGAAGCGTCCCGGCTCTGTTGGGGGTGAAGGGGCCTTCGCCGGCCAGAGCGTTGTTCACGTCTGTGACCTTCCCCTTTTCGTGCAGCCCGACCGAAATACCTCCGCCCAGATGGGCTGCGATGATAGTGATCTCATCATAATTTTTGTTCTTTTCGGCTGCATACTTTCTGGCCACCGCTTTCTGATTTAGGGCGTGAAAAATGCTGCGTCTTTCCAGTTCGGGCATGCCTGAAATACGGGCTACAGGCTTCATCTCGTCCACAACCACGGGATCGACAATATAGGGTTCTGCCCCGGATTTTTCGGCCAGCTCATAGGCGAGAATGCCGCCCAGATTGCTGGCGTGTTCTCCCTGTCGACCGGATTTCAAGTCGGAAAGCATGGCCTCGTTGACTGCATAGGTGCCGCCGGGTATCGGCTTCAAAAGCCCTCCCCGACCGACGACTGCAGCGAGGTTTTCGAGCTCTATCTCCGATTCTTCGATAAAATCTGTGATGTATTCAAGCCGCAGATCTTTTTGCTCTACCACCGAGTCAAAACTTTCCAGTTCCTGACTATCATGCTCGATAGTTCGGCTCATAATCTCCCGCACGCCGGAACTGTCACCAGCAAAAAAAGCTATCTTGCTGGATGTCGAACCGGGGTTTACTGCCAGAATTTTTTGCTCGTCGTTCATAACAATCCCTGCCTTTATCTGGTGATGTGATTGCAGCGGACATTTTTTATTCTTTCGATTCTTTCTTCGGCCATGATGTCCGCAGCTTTATGGGTTGGTATATTATCGCGACTGCTGATCTTAAATATTTTGCGCATTCTATCATATATCCCGGCCGCCGTATCCAGAGCTTCTTCTCGATCATAACCTTTCATTTCATGGTAGACGTTGATGAGACCGCCGGCATTGCTGACATAATCAGGAGCATAGAGTATATCCTTATCATCGAGTATGCTGCTGTGGCGATCCTCTGCCAGTATATTGTTGGCCCCGCCACAGACTATATCACATCTGAGTTCCGGAATGGTCTCATCGTTTATAACCCCGCCCAGCGCGGAGGGAGAGAATATATCGCAGTCCACTCCATAAATTTCTTCCGGATCGACCGCCTCAGCCTGAAATTCCTCCTGGACTTTTTTGGCCTTATCTTCATCGATATCGGTAACAACCAGCTCTGCTCCGGCCTCAAAGAGGTTCTGACAGAGATAATAACCGACGCTGCCCACGCCCTGAACGGCCACAGTTTTACCGGATAAATCGGTGCTGCCGTAAACCTCCTCGGCGCTGGCCTTCATGGCCTGGATGACTCCAAAGGCGGTTACCGGAGATGGGTCGCCGCTGATGCTGGGAAGTCCCACCACATGATCGGTCTCCTGATTGACAATGGCCATGTCGTCGACGCTGGTGTTGACATCCACGGCGGTGATATATCTTCCCTGCAGGCTCTGGACATAGCGCCCAAAAGCCCTCCAGAGCTCCTCGCTTTTATCCTCTCCGGCATCACCGATTATGACAGCCTTACCGCCGCCCAGATTCAGGCCAGCCGCGGCAGCTTTATAGGTCATTCCCTCTGCCAGCCGCATGACATCTTTTATGGCTTCATCCTCGGTATCATACTGCAGCATTCTGGTGCCGCCTAAAGCCGGCCCCAGAGTTGTATCATGTATGCAGATGATCGCCTTCAGGCCGGAGGTTTTATCGTAGTTAAAGACCAGCTGCTCATAATCTTTTTCTTCCATCCAGTTGAAAACCTGAGACATTTTTGACCCCTCCTTTAATTATTGGGTCTTCTCCATATCAGCTGTTTCGGGGAAGAGCCTAATTTTTGACCTCAGTTTGAGCCACCAGCTTGGCCAGAGCGATAGAGTTGAATTTTGTTTCGGCTGAATCTGCCCGGGAGGACACGACCGCCGGAACCTCAGCCCCCATGACCACGCTGGCCGCTCTGACTTCACCGTAATAAATCAGGGCTTTGTAGAGCACATTGCCGACCTCGATATTGGGAACTAATAAAATGTCAGCCCTGCCCGCCACCGGACTCTCGATACCTTTGTGTTCGGCGGCTTCTTTAGAAATTGCATTATCGAGGGCCAGAGGTCCATCGACAGTACAATCGGCCAGCTGACCTCTATCGGACATTTTGCTCAAAATAGCGGCTTCTTCGGTAACCGGCATATTATCATTGACTTTTTCCACCGCTGCCAGCGGAGCCACCCGCGGGTTTTCCAGCCCGGCTCTGCGGGCCAGTTCGACCGAGTTTCTGATTATGTCGGCTTTTTCAGCCAGCGAAGGCGATATATTCATGCCGGCATCGGATAAAAACACCATTTTTCGACCGAATTTATTCAGCTCCATAAGCGTCACCAGGCTTAAAAGCCGGTCCGTTTTGAAACCGTATCGACTGTCGAGGAAAGATCTCAAAATCAGGCTGGTGCCGAGAAGACCCTTCATGGGGAAGTCCGCCTCACCCCGGGCCACGCGTTCAACCGCATTATCGGCTGCCTTTTTTTTGCTGTCGACGCCGATGATCTCAAAGGAGCCGGGTTCCGCTCCCAGCTCTCTCAAAAACGCGGCAATCTTCTCCTCATCGCCGATTAGCACCGGTTCTATGATCCCTTTCTCGGCCGCTCTCAGCACAGCTTCGAGCACAACTTTATCGCCGGCGGCCGCTACTGTCATGCGGGCTGCCGGTTTCTCCGCTGCCTCCTGAATCAGTTCATTCATATCCTCGTACATTTTATCCCTTATCTGGCTTTTGTTATTCCCGGACATTGATGACCTCCTGTTTTTATCAGTCCAAGTTTAGCTCTCCTTTGCCTATCGTCCTGGTAACCTTAATTTTTTCCATCCTATTTTCGGCCAGCCTGCGGGCGGCCTGATCGGTGGGTATGTCTCTTTCATCAGCCAGTTCGAAGATATTCAAAAGCTGATCATAGATGCGCTCTGTCTTTTTCATCATTCTCTCCTGATCAAAGCCGTCGGGTTCGAGCTCATCGCAGACAAGTATCATACCGCCGGCATTGATGACAAAATCGGGAGCGTAGAGAATATCTTTTTCCCTCAACTTATGGCCAAAATTCTCTTCAGCCAGGACATTGTTGGCAGCTCCCGCTATGATATCGCACTTAAACCTCTCGATGGTATCCTCATTGACCACCGCCCCTAATGCATTGGGCGAGAAAATATCGCAGTCAACATCATAAATCTCCTCCGGTTCGACGATCTCGACGCCCAGCCCCGAGGCTCTTTTTATCCTCTCGCTGGAGACATCAGTGCCGATAACTTCTGCTCCTTCATCCTGCAGATGCTTAATCAGTTTGAAACCGACCTTCCCCAGGCCCTGAACTGCAATCTTCTTTCCCTCCAGGCTTTTCTCTCCATAAAGGTACTGACAGCAGGCCTTGAGACCGAGATATGTCCCGTAAGCTGTGGGAACAGAGGAGTCTCCACCGCCGCCGTACTCTTCCGGCAGCGCCCCCACATAGGGGGTCTCCTTTCTCATCAGGACAAAGTCTTCAGGTTGAGTGCCCACATCGGTCCCGGTGATATAACGACCGTTCAAAGCATCGATATAACGGCCCAGGGCGCGAAAAAGACCTTCGGTGCGGTGTGTTTCGGGATCGCCCCAGATAACTGTCTTGCCGCCGCCGAAGTCCTCGCCGGCTACAGCCGACTTATAGGTCATACCCCGGGACAACCTGATCACATCTTCAACAGCCTGCTCCTCGCTTTCATAATCCAGCATTCTGCAGCCGCCCAGAGCTGGCCCCAAAATTGTGTTATTGATGCCTATAATTCCCTTCAGATCATTTTCGTTCTCCTGCACGAATATCAGCTGTTCCTGGTCATTTTCTTCCATCTTCTCAAAAATACCCACAGCAATCCCCCCGGATGAAAAACATTTTTTATTCTTGAAAATATGGAGAAAGACCATAAATATTGGATCTTCCTGTCTTCAGCTGGCAAATAGGTGTTTAAAAAATTGCGCGGGAAAAGTCGACCTGGATGCTGCTCATTTAATTAGCATGCAAGCTTCATGCCAAAAGGCCGGAAAGAAAATACCCATAAGCTTTCAGAGGTAAATTTGCTGGACAACAGGAAAAAAGTCCAGACATAAGGGAGTTAAAAGCTGGAGAAGGGAAAATTTTGTTACAAAAATCCATCACAGGGGACAAAGTTCTTCCGATCGGCTGTATTTAAGCCTGAAAAAGCCTGAATAAACGGTAATTAAACCTGAAAAGATGTGCAGACCTGAAAATCCTTGCAGGCATGTTCTTTCAGGTTTTCAATTATAAATTATGGGCTGGCTGATAACCCGGTCAATCGATACCGTATTTATCCATCTTATAATAGAGACTGCGAACGGATATGCCGAGTTTCTCGGCTGCTTTTTTGCGGCTGCCCTCGGTGCTGTTCAAAGCTTCGATGATTAAATTTTTCTCGGTCTCGTCCATAATTTCTTTGAGGGAGCGATCCTCCAGCGAGGAGGGAATTCTATCGGTGGCTGCTTCCGGGGGTTGATCTCTTATTTCCAGTCCGGGCAGATGTTCCGGCCTGATAATCTCTTCTTCCATCTGCATATGAATCATGGCCTGGCCGATAACATTTTCCAGCTCTCTGACATTACCCGGCCAGTGATATTCGGTAAGCTTTTCGATCACCTCAGATGTGCAATCCTCAACCGCCCGGCCGTACTCCTGATTGAACTTTCTGATGATATTGTGAACCAGCGGGGGAATATCTTCCTTTCTTTCCCGCAGAGGTGGGATGGTCAGAGGAAAGACATTGAGCCTGTAGTAGAGATCTTCTCTGAATTCGCCCTTCTGTACAGCTCTTTCCAGATTCACATTGGTGGCCATAATCATCCGCACATCGACGTTGAGTGGATGAGTGCCGCCGACCCGGATTATCTCCTTTTCCTGCAGAACCCTGAGGAGTTTGATCTGCAGGTTTTTGCTGATCTTGCCGATCTCATCCAGAAATATTGTTCCGCCGTCAGCTTCCTCAAACAGTCCTTTTTTGCCACCCTCTTTTGCTCCGGTAAAAGCTCCTTCCTCATAGCCAAAAAGTTCGCTTTCCAGAAGATTATCGGCCAGCGAATTGCAGTTAACCCTGACAAATTTATAATCGCCGCGATCGCTCCTGTTGTGGATGGCGTGGGCGAATAATTCTTTGCCCGTGCCGCTTTCTCCTCGCAAAAGCACGGTGGCCGGAGTGCGCGAGGCTTTTTTGGCCCTGTTTATGACAGCCCGCATGGTGTCGCTGCTGCCGACGATATCCTCAAAACTGTACCGGGCCTGGAGTTCTCTCAGCTTCCTTTTGGCTTCGTCCAGCTCCCTCGTCAGCCGTTTTATCTGGGAAACATCGTGAATTACTCCCACGCTTCCCTTGAGTTCGCCATCAACTTTTATAGGGGCTACATCGACTATGACCTCTTTTTTCTGCGGCCCCACCTTAAGCCTTTCTCCCCTCACGGGTTCTTCGGTTTCCAGCACCTGATAGTGCATACTCTCGCCCTCGGCAATATCTACATCGGCCGGTTTGCCGATCACATCCTCCTCGGTAAGACCTGTAAGTCGTGTATAGGCCGGATTTATCAGTATGCCCTGGCCATCACTGTCAACCACCGAGATGGCGTCCTGAGTGGAGTTGATTATGGCTTTCAGCATGCTCCTGACTTCCTTTAAGTCGGTGATCTCCTCGGCCAGTTCCACCACCTCGGTTTTGTCGCGGAAAACTGCCGCCGCTCCGATTATCTCGCCATTTTGATCTCTAACCGGAACTCTGTTGGTCACTATGGTTATATCGCCCACTTCCTGGGTTTTCTGCAGCTCAGCCCTGCCGCTTTCCAGGATAATATGGAGGCGGGTGTTGGGAATGACATCTCTGACATGTCTGTTGAGCACTTCCTGGCGGGGGATCTGCAGAATTTTCTCAGCAGCCTGATTGTACAACTCCACCCGATAATCGCTGTCGATAGCTATCATGCCATCATGGGTGGAATTGATGATAACATCTTTTTTTAAATTTTCTCTCCTCAACCTCTCGAGTTCTTCCTGGAGATTCAGGATTTTTTTGGATTCGGCCATAATTTACCCCCTGTCAACCGGAGCGGTTTTAAGGCCTGAATTTTCCGATTTTATGATATCATAAGGATGATGTATAGTAAAATTAATGAGTTTACAGACTCTTGAGCATCTGCTGATCGAGAGCATCAAGAAGGTTGCAGGCATCAACGAAGCACACAGATTAAGCGATAAAAGCCGCCCCGGAGGGCGGCCATTATCGAAAAAGCTAGAATATAACTTCTCCAATCAGGTCATGGTTGCTACCATAACAGCTTTGATGGTATGCATTCTATTTTCGGCCTGGTCAAAAACTCTGGCATGCCTGCTTTCAAAAACTTCATCGGTGACTTCCATCTCCTCCAGTCCGTATTCCTCGTAAACTTTCTGTCCGATCTCGGTATCGGTATTGTGATAGGCCGGCAGACAGTGAAGGAAGATGATATCGTCGTTTTCGGTCTGCTCGAGCATCTCTCTATCGACCTGATAGGGGCTTAAAAGCTCGATTCTTTCCCGCATGCGGGCCTCTTCGCCCATCGATATCCAGACGTCCGTGTAGATGGCATCGGCGCCGGTCACATCCTCTGCCGGTTCATCTCCGATGCTGATTTCAGCCCCGGAACCTTCGGCAATCTCCCGACATTCCTCCACCAGCTCATCATCCGGCCAGAGTTCTTCAGGAGAAGTGATCGCATAATCAACGCCCATCAGCGCCGAACCGACCATGAGTGAGTTGGCCATGTTGTTGCGGCCATCACCGGCGAAAACAAGTTTTAAGTCTCTCAGTCGGCCGAAGTTTTCCCTCAGAGTCATCAGATCTGCCAGTACCTGGGTTGGATGGAATTTGTCGGTGAGTCCATTCCAGACCGGCACTCCCGCCTCACTGCCCAGAATTTCGACGCTTTCGTGTTCGAATCCTCGAAACTGAATTCCGTCAAAATATCGTCCCAGCACCCTGGCTGTATCGGCCACGGTCTCCTTTTTTCCCAGCTGGATATCGTTTTTGCCCAGAAACTCGGTGCTGGCCCCCTCGTCGCTGGCGGCCACCGCAAATGAGCAGCGGGTGCGGGTGGATGGTTTCTCAAAAAGCAGGGCTATGTTTGTACCTTCGAGCTGCCTGCCCATTATACCTGCCCGCTTTTTGCGTTTGAGATCCCGGGATAAATCGAGAAGATATTCGATCTCAGCAGGGGTGAAATCGAGCAGTTTGAGAAAGTTGCGTCCGGTTAAATTTTTTGGCATCAAAATCACTCCAGAATATATAATTTATGTAAAAGAACATTTTTGGCTGTGGATAATTTCTTTTCGCCTGGCTGCCTGGACCTGAGCTATTACCTGCGAACAATTTATCTAGCGACAGGACTCGATATTTTCCCTGATAAGAGGCATCGTCATGCACCTGGGTCCGCCCCGGCCGCGGGAAAGTTCCGAACTGGGAATAACCTCAACCTCAACTCCGCTCTCCTTCAA
Source organism: Halarsenatibacter silvermanii (assembly GCF_900103135.1). Classification (NCBI taxonomy): domain Bacteria; kingdom Bacillati; phylum Bacillota; class Clostridia; order Halanaerobiales; family Halarsenatibacteraceae; genus Halarsenatibacter; species Halarsenatibacter silvermanii. The sequence goes on from NZ_FNGO01000013.1 coordinate 50,137, forward strand.
AAGCCTGTTGGTGACATAGTTGCGAGAATATACCACCACTTTACCCGGCGCTACCGCCAGGGTATTGGAACCATCATTCCACTGCTCCCGCCTGCCGTTTATGGGATCTCCATCGGCGCATCTGATAAGCTTTATCTCCTCGAGGTCCAGATAATTTTTGAGAATTTCCTCAAGTTCCGCCCTCTCCTCGCTTATTCTCAGCTCATCGTCCTCTGCTATTCTCAGCGAATATACCTGCAGAGGACCTTCTATTTCGGCATGAATTGTAAAAATATCGTGATCGACCATCGTAAAGACGGTATCGAGGTGCATAAAGGCCCGGCGTGCGGGAATTTTAAAAGCCAGCACTGTTGTGAAGCGCTCGTATTTTAAAACCCGGCGCGAAAACTTTTCGATGGCCTCCGGACTCGATCTCTCGGAAATACCCGCGGCCAGCACTTCTTCATTTAAAACAAGAAGATCGCCGCCTTCCAGAGTGGATTCCTCATAACGGCTGTACCAGCGGGGAATATCGAGCTCACGAAAATCAGGATGGAAGTTGAATATGTACTCGGCAAATATGGTTTCGCGGTTGCGGGTCGCAAATTTCATCCGATTTAAACTTATACCGCTGCCGATTACGGCAAAGGGATCGCGGGTAAAATAAAGATTGGGCATGGGCTCGAGCAGAAAAGGATGGTCTGCCTCGACCATATCGGCTAAAGATCTGTTTTTTAACCCCGCTATTTCCTCTTTGCGGACACCGGCCATAAGAGTTTTTATCAGTTCCAGATCATCGAAATCCTGCAAAAAATCCAGCAGCATTTCCCGGCGGCTGAGATTGACAATTCCCGCTTCGTCAAGAAAATGTTCCAAAAATCTCTGTCTAACCCGGGAATCAATCAGCGATTCAGCCATAAGCTGCTCCAGATAACAAACCTCAACGCCGCTGCGGGATAAAACTCCGGCAAACTCGTCGTGTTCCCGCCGGGCTACCCTGAGAAAAGGAATATCATCGAATAAAAGCCTCTCCAGCATTTCCGGAGTTAATTTTTCCAGCTCCGGGCCGGGTCTGTGCAGGAGAACTTTCTCGAGCGGACCGATCTCCGAATAAACCTCGAGCGGACTAAAATTCATGGACTAACCCCCCAGCTGGATATCTGACGCTGTTAAAATTTTTCGCTCAGCCGTCAAAAAACCGATCAAACGGAGGGCCAGATATCCAGTTCCTCCCTGAGTTTTTCCAGGTTGGGGCCGAATAACTCCTGGATACGCTCGGGAATGCTGTTATATATTTCTGCTATAAAAATATCATGGGTTATGAAATTTTCAGCCATCATCATAAAAGCCTGGTTTTGCGTCCAGACAGCTTCAGGTTTCTGCTGGCCAAAAGAACCGAAAAAAGCCTCCTGCCTGTCGGCTACGGCGGTCAACCACCTGCCTTTTTCCCGGGCTTCTTCCTGCATCCCTTCCATGCGGTGATGGTATACCCTGCCCGGCAGCTGCTCCCTTTCACCATAATATACCTGCAGAATATTGACCCCGCTCTCAGCAGCCGAGTTTAGAAGCGGAAAAATTTCGTCCAGTTCTTCCTCCCAGACCTCGATTAAAAGCCTCTTTTCGGCTCCGTCAATGACCTCTCTCACCTTTTCAAAGCAGCTCTGCCGCCCCTTTAAATGCCACATATAATCCACTTCCGGCTGTTCCTGCTGCTTTTTGAGCTCTTCTTCCAGCACCGTGAGCGAGCTTTCGATGCGGGTGCGGTGCCGGTTTATAAATTCGGTCAGCGGCAGGGCTGAATATAAAACGGGATTTTCCCCCTGGGATATGACAAACCCTTCCTCGACCAGGCGATTGACGGTTTCGTAAATTTTGGACTGCGGGACGCCTGATCTTTTGCTTATCTCATAGGCGCTTATCTCCTGATGTTCGATAAGTGTCATATAAGTTTTGGCCTCATATTTATTGAAGCCGAGTTCGGACATTTTTTCCAGTATCAATTCTTCGCTGCTGCTGGCCGTCATGAAAACTTCTCCTTCCAGTTTGTCGAACGCAGATATTGTCTGGCTTTAAAATGATTTAAATTATTGATCTACTTCAAACCTCATCCTCTCGGCTATTTCGGCTATGAATTGAGAGTTGGGGGGACAATCTCCGCTCGCATCGTGTTTGTTGGCAAAGTATTTTTCCAGCTCCTCCCTGTTGCCATTTTCCCAGACGACATCGACGGCATGTCTTATGGCTCTTTCAACTCTGCTGGAGGTGGTGTCGAATTCCTCGGCCACCTGTGGATATAACTTTTTGGTCACAGCCCCCAAAAGCTCGACTTCCTCAATCACGAGACCGATAGCCTCTTTTAAATAGAGATATCCTTTGATATGAGCCGGAACACCGAGATTATGAAGAACTTCGCTGATCTTTTTCTCGAGATTAATCTCGTTCTCATCGTTATCCTGCTGACCATCATTCAGATCGATAACAGCCAGCTTTTTTTCCACCTGTTGATTATTCAACTGCACCATTTCTTTTATTCTTTTTTTCAGGTCAGAAAAAGAAAAAGGCTTTAAAACATAATAATCAACCCCCAGCTGACTGAGCCTGGCGGCTACATTTTCCTTCATGAAAGCTGAGACCACGATAACGGTCAGATCATCTTTCAATTCGGCAGCGTCCAGTCTTTCCATAACTCCGATACCATCAATGTGAGGTAAAATAAGATCGAGAATAAGCACATCAATGCTGTTTTCTCTGATCATATTTAGCCCTTTTTCCCCGTCGTGAGCAACACCAACCACATTAAACTCATCCCTGTCGGTAAAATAATCCTGAAAAACCTGACATAGCCTCCTGTTGTCCTCAACCATCAGCATATCGATCACTTCGTTCATATTTAAGCTGCCCCCTTATACCTTATGCAAAGATCCGTCTGGACTGATCCGAATCGATCTGTTTAATAAAAAATTAAGCACCTCTGTCGCTTTTTATCCTCTCCGCCCTGGCAAGCATCTCCTCGGCGTGTTCGAAACCGGTGCTGCTCTCTTCTCTGCCGCTTAACATCCTCGATAGCTCTGTCTTTCTCTCCTCTTTGTCCAGCGATTCGACCTCTGTGGCCACTGTCTCTTTTTCACTGTCAGTCTCTTTTTCGATGTAAAAATGCCTGTCGGCCATGCTGGCCAGCTGAGGCAGATGGGTTATGCTGATGACCTGATGTCTTAAGCTCAATGCAGCCAGTTTATCGGCCACCCTGAGGGCTGTTTTCCCTCCCACGCCGGCGTCGATTTCGTCAAATATGATCGTCTCCACACTCTCAGTTTCGGCTGTGATAGTTTTGAAGGCCAGCATTATCCGGGACAATTCTCCGCCGGAAGCAACTCTGTCCAGCCTTTTCAACTCGGTACCCGGATTGACGGCTATTTTGAACTGTACATCATCGAGACCGGCGCTATTCAACTCCTCCCGTGAATGAAGTTCGATGCTGAACCTGGCTTCGGAGAGAGCCAGATCCTCCAGCTGGTTCTCGATCTCTTTTTCCAGGTTTTCAGCCGCCTTTTCCCTCAAAAGGGAAAGCTTCTGAGCTTTATCCATCAGCTTTTTTCTGAGATTTTCCATCCTCGAATCAACCTCTTTTAACCTCTCTTCCAGCTGTTCCAGCTCCTGCCTTTCCTCCTCGAGCTCCTGCCGGTAGGCGATAATTTCCTCTATGCTCTCCCCGTATTTTCTTTTGAGGGTGTTGATGGTATCAAGCCTCTCTTCCAGCTCGCGCACCCGGCCAGGATCAAATACCTGATCTTCATGATAATCCCTGAGTCTATAGCCCAGATCCTGCAGAGAATAATATATTTCCTCGGCCAGCTCTGAAAGTTCAGCCAGCTCGCTGTCATATTCGGCGATGCTGTTTAGTTTTGCCTTAAGATCACCCATGCTGTCAAGCAGGGCTCCTTCCTCATATTCGCTGCCGTTGACCAGCTCACCGGCTTCCCCCGTGATAGAATGTATCTCCTCCTGATGGTTCAGACGTGAAAGCTCCTGTTTGACTTCTTCCAGTTCGCCCTCCTCGAGGTTTGCCGAATCGATCTCCTCCAGCTGATAATCTATTATATCAAGTCTTCTCTCCCGGTCGCTGGCCTGATGGGAGAGCTCCTCCCGACGGTCGGTGAGATCTTTCAATTCTGCATACCCGTCAGCTATTTCCCGGCGCAGCTCAAAACCCTCATCAGATAGAAATTGATCAAGGATATCGCGGTGATTTGAGCTTCTGATCAGACTTTGATGTTCGTGCTGACCGTGTATATCTACCAGCTTACTGCCGACTTCTCTGATAAGCCAGAGCGGGACCAGCTGACCGTTGATCCGGCAGCGATTTCTGCCGCTGCGCCTGATCTCGCGGGAGATAATCAGCCCTTCATCCTCCGGCTCCACTCCCGCCTCCGAAATTATACTGTCAATCTTTTCGGAATCGCGGGTAAAATAATTGGCTTCGATGAAGGCAGCATTTTTTCCGTCCTTGATAACAGAAGAATCGGCTCTGCCTCCAAAAAGCATCTCTAGCGCCCTAATAATTATCGATTTGCCGGCCCCTGTTTCACCGGTGAGTATATTTAAACCCTGACAGAATGATATATTTGCCTCTTCAATAATGGCAAAATTCTTCAACACCAGATCCCCAAGCATAATCTCTCTCCTCTGCAGAGAATTTTGGATAAAAATTATCCTTAAACCGGAAGAATGAAAACGAGCAGCGGATTTACAGACCTGAAGCCGGGTTAAAACTTCCCCAGCTTCATCTTGTCCCGCAGGATGCGATAAAAATTGCGATCGGGGAAATGGATCATTTTGACTTCATTATCGGATCTTTCCACGATGATCTCATCATTATTTGATAGACTACAGGTGCTGCGCCCGTCGGTGCTTATCCTCATGCCGCCGGATTTGGTGCGGGGTTTGATTCTGACCTGCTCATCGCTGCGGATCACCATGGGGCGGATATAAAGATTGTGAGGACAAATCGGTGTCAGAAGCATGACATCGAGACCGGGATTGATTATCGGACCACCAGCCGAGAGAGAATAAGCTGTCGAACCGGTAGGGGTAGCGGCGATCATACCATCACCCTGATATTCGGCGATAAATTCTTCGTCTATATAAAAATTTAGCCTCAGCAAATTTTGATTATCGCCCCGAGAAATGACGGCATCGTTGAGACCGTGGCTGCAGTAAATCTTCTCTCCGTCTCTATATACGCTGCTGGCTATCATCATTCTGCTGGTTATGGTAAAATTACCCGCGAGCAGTTCTTCGGCTGCCTCATATAAAAAATCTGCTTCGATGACAGTCATAAAACCCAGACTGCCGACGTTTATGCCGAGAAGAGGAATGCCTGTTCCGCAGAATTTGCCCGCGGCTCTGAGCAGAGTACCGTCTCCTCCGAAAATAAATAGATAATCTACTTTTTCTTGAACTTCCTCGAAAGATCCAGCCCGGTTGACTCCTTTATAACAGCCGGCAGATCCGGGTTCAACCAGATAGGGAAGGGATCTGTCCTGGAGAAATTCCAGAAAACGGTTTCCCAGTTCTATGGCTTTTTTCTTGCCCGTATTGACCATGATGCCGATAGTAGGAATATAAATCAACTCCCTTTTAATTCTCTGTGCGCGGAGTCGATGGCTTCAACTATTTTTTCACCGGAAAGTTTATTCACCTGACCGGATTTTTCTTCCGCTAAATCAGCTCTGTACCTGCCGTAGAGCAAATATTCAATGTTGCTTGATTTACCGCCGGTTATCGGCGAATGGATTAAACCCTCTACTTTTATATTATGCTCGGCTGCGCAGGATTGTACTCTTTCTATGACTTCTCTGTGAACTTTCGGATCCCGCACCACACCCCCGGTTTCGACATTTTCCGGACCGGCTTCAAACTGAGGTTTAACCAGCGATATCAGTTCGGCGCCGTCCTCCATAAATCTGACGGCGACGGGAAGTATGAGAGTCAGAGAAATAAAAGATACATCTACCACTACCAGTTCAAACCTGGCCCCCAGATCCCGGGGAGACAGATATCTGAAGTTCGTCTGCTCTCTCACCTCGACCCTGTCGTCATCCCTGAGCTTCCAGGCCAGTTGATTGGTGCCTGAGTCGACCGCACAAACTTTGCGGGCTCCCTGCTGTAAAAGACAATCGGTAAATCCCCCGGTCGAAGACCCGATGTCGAGAGCTTTTTTGCCGGCTGGATCGACCTGAAAGTATTCCAGAGCTCTGAGAAGCTTCCTGCCGCCGCGGCTGACGAATCTCTGCTTTGATTCTACCTCTATTTTGGCGTCGACGGGAACTTTTTCGCCTGCCTTATCAATTAATTCTTGGTTGACTAATACTTCTCCTGCCATGATAGCTCTTTTTGCTTTGCTGCGCGAGGAAAAATATCCTTTTTCGGCCAGCAGCAGATCAAGCCGCTCTTTTTTCTGGCTCATCTCAAATCCTCCCTCCATCTCCCTTTATCCGGGAGGATATTCTCCCGGCTATCGATTCAGCATCCAGCCCATATTTTCTCCGCATCTTTTGCTGGTCTCCATGAGGGATGAATTCGTCCGGCAGCCCGATATTTATGAAGCTATCGGGAAGATTTATATCGGCCTGGCCCGCCTTTTCGACTATCAAGCTGCCAAAGCCACCGCTCACCGCATTTTCCTCGGCAGTCACCAGGAGACTGGATTGGGAGACGATTTCCAGAATTTTATCGTCCAGCGGCTGGATAAATCTGGCGTCGAAAACACCGGCAGATATTCCCTGTTCTTCGAGGAGTTCGGCAGCCGCCAGCGCGGGATAAACCATAGAGCCCAGAGCTATTATCTCTACATCTTCACCCTCCCGCAGTCTTTCTCCTTCTCCTGTCGGGATCGTATCCGGGCTTTCAGGAATATCGACACCTTCACCCTCACCCCGGGGATACCTGATAGCCGCAGGCTTTTCCAGCTTATAAGCAGTCCACATCATGCGGGCAAGCTCGGCTTCATCTCTGGGAGCCATCATCGTCAAATTGGGGATGGCCCGGAGAAAGGAGATATCGAATTGACCCTGGTGAGTTTCTCCATCTCCCCCGACAATGCCGGCGCGATCTATGCCGATTATAACCGGCAGCTCCTGCAGGCAGATATCATGGATCACCTGATCGTATCCGCGCTGTAGAAAAGTGGAATAAATTGAAACCACCGGCCGCATTCCTCCCCGGGCCAGTCCGGCACCGAAAGTGAGCGCATGCTGCTCGGCGATTCCGACATCGTAAAAGCGGTTGGGAAAGCGGTCGGCGAATTTTTCCAGCCCGGTCCCGGCCGGCATTGCAGCTGTAATTCCGACTATTCTGATATCGGTCTCGCCCATTTCGGACAGGGTTTCCCCAAAGACATCGCTATAGGTGGGGTTTTCGCGCGAACGATTCTGGCTTCCGCTCTCTATTTCGAAAGAACTCACACCGTGATAATCACAGGGCTCATCTTCAGCCGGACAATAACCCTTACCCTTGACCGTGGCTGCATGGATCAAAACAGGACCGGATATTTTATCTGCCTGCTTAAAGACTTTTTGCAGGCTTTCGATATCATGACCCGATACGGGACCCAGATAGGTGAAACCGAGCTCCTCGAAAATGATCCCCGGTACCATCATGTATTTAACGCTGTCCTTGGCTTTGTCGACAGTGCGGGATACGCTGCTGCCGATCCCCGGGATGGAATCGACGATATCGCTCATATCTTCCTTCAGCCGGCGCAGGCCGGGTTCGGAGCGAAGTTTGCTGAGATAGCTGGAAAGAGCTCCTACATTTTTGGAGATCGACATCTCGTTATCATTCAAAATAACCGTCAGATCGGTGCCTACATGGCCGGCGTGGTTGAGAGCTTCCATCGCCATACCGCCGGTTATGGCTCCATCACCTATAACACAGTAAACTCTTTCCTCGCTGCTCCGGTGATCGCGAGCTCTGGCCATGCCCAGGGCTGAGGATATGGAAGTGCTGCTGTGTCCCGTGTTTATCTTATCGTGTTCGCTCTCATCCCTTTTGGGAAAACCGCTCAATCCTCCCCCCTGACGAATTGTGGAAAGTTCTTTTTTACGGCCGGTCAGTATCTTATGAGTATAACTCTGGTGACCTACATCCCAGATGATGCTATCCCGGGGGCTTTTCAGGTGGCGGTGGAGGGCGACGGTCAATTCCACAACTCCCAGATTGGAGGCGAGATGACCTCCTGTTTTTGATATAGTTTCTATTAGATAATCTCTGATCTCCTCCGCCAGGCGGTTCAGCTCATCAGCTTTCAGACCGTCGAGATCATCGGGGGTGTTTACCTTCTCGAGCAGTTCGGACATTATATTTTCACCTCACAGATAAATCATTCAATGCTGTCTTTCCAGAACGAAATTGACCAGTTCGGACAGAAATTCTGCTCTCTCACCAAAAGGCGAAAGCGCTTTTCGGGCTGATCTGGCAGCAGCCCTGGCTTCTTTTCTGGCCTCTTCCAGGCCCAGCAAAGTGATATAGGTGGTCTTCTGGCCTGCTTCATCCCCGCCGACTTTTTTTCCCAGCTCCTCTTCGCTGCCCGTTACATCCAGTATATCATCAACTATCTGGAAAGTCAGGCCCAGCTGTCGGGCATACTCCTCCAGGGAAAGCAGCTGTTTTTCCTCGCTGTCAGCGCAGTGAGCTCCCCCTAAAATTGCCGCCCGGAATAAAGCTCCGGTTTTGGCTCTATGAATTTCCTTTAACTCCTCCAGAGAAATATCCTGATCTTCTGCTTTTAGATCCAGCGCCTGCCCGGCGACCATGCCGGCCGGCCCGGCTGCAGAAGCCAGAAGTTCTACCAGCCGGCAGCGGCTCCGGTAATCTATTTCCTCTATACCGGCCAGGATTTCAAATGCCAGTGACTGCAGGGCATCGCCGGCCAGAACCGCCCGGGCCTCTCCAAATACTATATGGCTGGCCTTTTTTCCCCTTCTGAGCTCATCGTCATCCATACAGGGCAGATCATCGTGAATTAGAGAATATGTATGAATAAACTCAAGGGCTGCCCCAAAATCGCGAGCAGCCCTGAGCTCTCCCTCAAGCATTCTGCAGACAGCGGTTGTCAGAATAGGTCTTATCCTCTTCCCGCCGGCCAGAAGGGTGTAGGAAACGGGATCTTCCAGGTCGGGATGAATATTCAGCCCGGCCAGCAGTTCTTCCAGGTATTCATCGAAATTATCGGCTCGATCCTTGAGCTCTTCTTCTATTTTATCTGGCAAATTTCAACCCTCCGGCAAAATTTAATTTACTCCAGCTCTTTTTCCTTCCAGTCCAGAGCTCCGACGGGACAGGCTTCAATGCATTCTCCACAATCATCACAATCAGTCGGCAGGGTTTTGGAGAAAGCGGTATCGATATGAGTCTCATAACCTCTCTCTTTAAAGCCCAGAAGATATTCATTGACAACTTCCCTGCATATCTTCACGCAGATGCCGCATTTTATGCATTTGCCGCGATCGAGTATGATCTCGGGATGGTCATTATCGTATCCGAAGTCTATTTTCTCGTTCCCTTCGAAATATTCAGGATCTGCTTTGTATGTCTCGGAATGCTCCTTAAGATAACAGTCATCTTTAGCGGTGCAGCTGCATTTAAAGCATCGTTCTCCTTCTTCCTCTATATTTTCAGGGTCTATTGTTTCGGTCACCTCGGCAAAATTATCGACTCTTATGTCAGCTTCCATATGAGGAAGTTCAACCCGGGTCTGATCCTGAGGTTCTTCGAGATATACCAGATCTTCATCGGCCAGAGACTGCCAGTGACCTCTGGTCACGTTTATCTGGTAGGCTTCATCCATCTCGTTTCCGGCCAGATAATCCTGAATATTACTGGCTGCTTTGCGGGCGGCGGCTACCGCTTCCACCACGGTGGCCGGACCGGTCACACAATCGCCGGCTGCGAAGAGATTGTCCTCAACGTGATGACTTTCCTCTTCAACAGCTACGTCATCCCAATCATTGGTTGGTACGCCTTCAGGTGGAATCGTATTCTGACCGATAGCTGCAATAACAGTGTCGGCAGTAACCTCAAACTCGCTGCCTTCGATAGGAATAGGGCGTCTTCTTCCTGAAGCATCGGGCTCGCCCAGCTCCATCTCTATGCATTCTAATACCAGTCGGCCATCCTCTTCTCTTAAACTAACCGGCTGGCTCAAAAACTCGAAGTTACAGCCCTCTTCCCGGGCTTCATCTATCTCGATCTGTTCGGCCGGCATCTGTTTTTCAGTCCGGCGATAATAACAGGAGACCTGATCATCTGTGAGCCTGAGAGAGGAGCGAACGCAGTCCATGGCAGTGTTTCCGCCCCCGACAACTATGGTTTCGCCGGGATCTTCCATTTCGAAATTCTGCCGGGAAAGCTTTTCCAGGTAATCAATTCCGCCCCAGGCCAGCTCCTCGCCTTCTGTTCTCATCGATTTCGGCTCCCAGCAGCCGACGGATACGACTACTGCCTCATAATCTTCCTTCAGCTCCTCTATATCTAGATCTTCCCCGAGCTCCTGATTGCAGTGAATTTCCACTCCGTCCATGTCATAAAAATGCTGCAGCTCTCGATCCAGCGTTTCCTTGGGCAGCCTGTACTCAGGAATGCCATAGCGGAGCATACCGCCGGGTTTTTCCCTCTTCTCATAAATGTCAGAACCTATACCGGCCATTCTCAGAAAATAGGCAGTTCCCAGACCGGCCGGGCCGGCCCCTATTACTGCGACCTTATCTCCTGTCAACTCCTCACGCGGTTCGACATAATCATCGTAGTGCAATTCGGCCGAAGTCCGCTTGAAATCATTGATAGCCACCGCTTCTTCGTCTTCTTTTACATTGCGGCGGCAGTCATCCTCACAGAAGCGAGGACAAACTCTGCCGATGCTCATAGGCAGAGGGATCCTCTGCTTTATTATTTCCAGCGCTCTATCAAATTCTCCTGCGCGCCCTGCCTGCACGTATTCTTCAACTTTGGCATGAGCGGGGCAGGCTATAGTGCACGGAGCCTCACAATCACCTGAATGCTCGGAAAGAAGCAGATCAAGACAGGTTTTGCGCATATCTTTTACTTCTTCGGTGAAGGCTTCAATCTCCATATCGTCATGGATCTCACTCGTACAGGAAGGCTGCCATTCACCGTTTTCAACATTTTTTACCACACAGACAAAACAGGATGTATTTTCGCTTATTTCATCATGATGGCAGAGAGTGGGGATATCTACCCCGGCTTCCTCTGCTGCTTTCAGAATGGTCTGGCCGGGCTCAACCTGATAGGTCTCGCCGTCGATTGTTAGATTAACTCTGGACATCAACTTTACCTCCCTTTCTTACCCTTGATATAGCATCTACTGGACAGACTTCGATACAGCTGTTACAGCGGGTACAGGCTTCATCGTCTATCTGGAATTCTTCGTCAATAGCATCAACCGGACAGCTTTCTATGCAGTTTTCACATTCTATGCAGATATCCCTGTCGAGATAAATTTCGACGAGCTCATCGCACTCCAGCGCCGGACAGTGATCTTCTTCGACATGACTTTCATATTCGCCGCGGAAATATTTAAGGGTGGTCAGAACCGGGTTGGGAGCGGTCTGGCCCAGTCCACAGAGAGAGCCGTCTATGATTTTCCGCCCCAGATCATCCAGATCCTGAATATCTTTCTCGGTACCCTCGCCGTTTGTTATTCTCTCTAGCTTTTCCAGCATACGTTTGGTTCCAACCCGACAGAAAGTGCATTTGCCACAGCTTTCTTCGGTGGTAAAGTCGAGGAAATAACGGGCCGTCTCGACCATACAGCGGCCTTCGCTGATGACGATTAAACCGCCGGAACCCATTATTGCTCCCAGCTCGGTCAAGGAATCGTAATCGACCGGTGTGTCGAAATGTTCGGCCGGAATACAGCCGCCGCTGGGGCCGCCTATCTGGACAGCTTTTACACTGCCTTCCTCGGCGCCTCCTATACCGTAAACGACATCATGGATAGATATACCCATCGGCACCTCTACCAGGCCTGAATACTCCAGATCGCCGGCCAGTGCAAATAGCTTGGTGCCGGTGCTGTTCTCGGTCCCCACCTGAGAAAACTGTTCTCCTCCCTCGCGGACAAGCAGGGGGATATTGGAAAAAGTTTCGACATTGTTTATCAGGGTGGGACGCCCCTTAAATCCTTCATCGGTAGGATAGGGCGGGCGGTATCTGGGATTTCCTCTTTTACCCTCCAGCGAATGAATCATCGCTGTCTCTTCACCACAGACAAAAGCTCCAGCCCCTTCTTTAACCGTAATCTCGACCTCCATCCCGTTTAAATTATTGAGCCCTTTTTCCTCGATCTGTTCGATGGCTATATTGAGACGCTCTACCGCCAGCGGATATTCGGCCCGACAATAGATGAAAAGCTGATTGGCGCCGGTGGCATAGGCTCCGATGAGCATGCCCTCTAAAACCTGATGAGGAAGAGATTCCATCAAAGTTCTATCCATGAAAGCTCCTGGATCTCCCTCGTCAGCGTTACAGATCATCACCTTGTCCTTTTCGCCGCTGGAGGCGAGAAAGTCCCATTTCATTCCAGTGGGAAAACCGCCACCTCCCCGGCCTCGCAGGCCGGAAGTTTTAACCTCTTCTACTATTTCTTCTGGTTCCATCTCGAGAGCCTTTTTCAGAGCGGTGAATCCGGAGTTCTCCTCGTATTCCTGAAAAGAAGTGGGATCTATATCACCGGCCAATCCCAGCACGTACTGCTCTTCCCACTCCTGCCTTACAGATGGAGGTTCGAACCTGTTTTCCTCTTCCAGATTAAGCATTTTTTCTATGAACTCTTTCTCGGGCTCTACATCCTCATAAAAAATACTTCCCTCTTCGGTCTCTATCTCCACCAGAGGCTCGGCATAGCAGTGACCGATACAGCCGACCTCTACTATCTCCTCGTCGGGAGCTACCTCTTCAATTTTTTCTTTGACTTCACTGGCACCTGCCGCTATACCGCAGGTGGCCATGCCAACCTTAATTCTCTGAATCATTTTCTGAAGCCTCCCTCTGACGATAATCTTCTATAATATCCAGCGTCTTCTCCCGGGTTAAGTTGCCGTATACTTTGCCGTTGATGCTCATGACAGGCGCAAGACTGCAGCATCCCAGGCAGGCTACAGCTTCCAGAGTGAAGAGTTTTTCATCGTCAGTTTCATCGACATCTATACCCAGTTCATCGCTGAGCCAGCCCATAACCAGGGAAGATCCCTGTATGTGACAGGCGGTGCCGTCGCAAACATGAATTTTATATTTGCCAGGTTTAACTCTTTTGAACTGGGTGTAAAAACTCACCACTCCTTCGACTTCGACGGGAGCCATATCAAATTTCTCACTGATCTCCTCGATCGCTTCGTCAGAAATATAATTGTTCTCACGCTGCTCCTGCTGCAGGGCCTTGATGAGATTGGATTCATCGGCGGCCAGTTCAGCTAATTCAGCCAAAATTACCATCTCCTTTGTCGGATAGTGTTATTCTTCATCATCTTCGACGAGGCCGTCGTAGGGTATGATTTCTTTCAATTCGCCGTGTTCTTCCAAAACCTGTTCCACTTTGCCTTCTGCTTTGTTGAGTTCCTGCTGACAGTGCTGGATCAATTTCATACCGATCGTGAATTTTTCCACAGATTCTTCCAGGGATAACATCTCTCCTTCGAGCTCATTCACGATTTCCTCCAGCTTTTCCAGGGCGTCTTCAAATTTAAGGTCTTCGGACAGATCGTATTCACTTTCATAATCGATGGAAAGCTGTTCGGAAATTCCGGCAGCTGATTCTTTATTATTTTTATCGTTATTCAATAATATCATCTTCCTCTCTAACTTTTTTAACTTCGCTTTCAAGACTGCCCCCGGATAGAAGCGTTTCCAGCCTGTCTCCTTTTTCTACCCGGGAAACCTCTGTGATCGGAGATCCATCTTCCGATCTGGTGATGCTATATCCGCGCGAAAGTATCTTTAAGGGACTTAAATTGTCGAGCTGGCCTGCCAGTCCTGATATCTGATCGCAGCGCTTCTGGAAATAATCGCCCAGTTCCCGGGCAAATCTATGCGTCAGATTGTCCATCTTCTGTTCAGCTGTCGAAAGCATTCTTTCTGGATCCCGCCAGACAGGCCTCTTTTTTATGCTAGCCAGCCTGTTTTCTGCCTCCTTTAATCTTCTCTCCAGAGCGGAGTTCATTCTCTCGCCCAGCCTCTCGAGACTGCCGGAAAGCTCGATATAATCCTGCACGGCCAGTTCCGCTGCGGCAGAAGGGGTGGCAGCCCTGACATCGGCCGCGAAATCAGCTATGGTGAAATCAGTCTCATGGCCTACACCGCTTATGATAGGAATATCTGCCGCGGCAATTTTTCGGGCCAGCTTCTCGCTGTTAAAAGACCAGAGGTCTTCCAAAGATCCACCTCCCCGGCTTATGATGATCAGATCTATTTCATCTCTATTCTCCAGATACTCAATTCCTCTGATCAGCTCAGCTTCAGAGCTTTCACCCTGAACATGAGCTGGGGCAATCAATACTGAAACAGGGCCGAATCTCCTTTTGAGCACGGAGAGAATATCTCTGATCGCCGCGCCGGTGGGAGATGTAACCAGGCCTATTTTGGCCGGCAAAAAAGGCAGTTCCTGTTTTCTTTCTTCAGCAAAAAGACCTTCCTGCTCGAGTTTGTTTTTCAGTTCCAGATATTTCTGGTATAATTCCCCGGCGCCCAGCTTCTCCAGTTTCCTGACGTAAAGCTGATACTCTCCCCGGGGCTCGTAAACATCTACATAACCTGTGGCTTTAACCTGCTGGCCATCCTCAGGCTCGAAATCAAGAGATTTATTGCTGCTTTCAAACATAACTGATTGCAAACGGGAGCTGTCATCCTTCAGCGTGAAATACATATGTCCGGAGGTGTGATGGTGAAAATTGGACAACTCACCCTCGACGACCAGGTGAGACAGAGTTTCGTCGAGGGTGAGCAAATTTTTGATATATGAGGTTACTTCTGAAACGGAATACGCTTTAGACTCCATGATGCTCCCTGGCTTTAACGGTATTATGCATCAGCATGGCTATGGTCATCGGTCCTACGCCTCCGGGAACAGGCGTGATAGGTCCGGCTTTTTCCTTAACTGCTTCGAAGTCTACGTCACCGACCAATTCGCCATCGACCCTGTTTATGCCGACATCGATCACGCAGGCACCTTCCTTGACCATATCTTCAGTTACGAATTCCGGCCTGCCGACAGCGGCGACGAGAATATCGGCCGAGCTGGCTTTGCCGGCCAGATCGTCAGTGCGCGAATGGCAGATTGTTATTGTGGCATTTTTCTCTATCAGTAGATGAGCCACCGGCTTGCCCACGATGTTGCTTCGGCCCAGAATTACGGCATCTTTACCTTCGATATCTATACCCTGTCTCTCGATGAGCTCAATTATACCCTTCGGCGTGCAGGGATCAAACCTCAACTTGTCCTGCTGACCGCTGAAAAGACGTCCGGTGTTTACAGGATGGAATCCGTCCACATCCTTGGCGGGATCGATCGATTCTATGACTTTATGTTCGTCTATATGATCGGGTAAAGGCAGCTGTACCAGAATACCATCGATCTCATCATCGTTGTTGAGATCGTCGATTATACCCAGAAGTTCCTGTTCAGAGATGTCATCCGATACTTCTTTCTTGTCTGAATAAATACCTATCTCTTCTGCCGCTTTATCCTTCATGTTCACATAGGTCTGTGAGGCAGGATTATCTCCGACCAAAACAACCGAGATTCCAGGAACTCTACCTTCCTCTTTTAATTCCTGTACTCTCCCTTTTAGCTCTTCTCTGATGTCGGATGCGATTTGTTTGCCGTCGATGAGTTCGACGTTTGACATATAAAATACCCCCTGTATATTTTTGATATTTTTTTGAGCGGATGCAGTTTGATTATGAGCAGCTGTATTCGTTTGACATAAATGAATTGGCCAAAAAAATATGGCCCTAAAATGATTAATGTCACTTAATTTAATTCTGGTTTTATGTGTTTATTCCTGCCGAAAAAAGCAAATAATTTAGGGAAATTTTCATAAACAGCTCTTGACAATCAGAGGATTATGGTTTAAAATTAAAATTGTGATAAAGAAAAACTAATAAATAGCGTGCTGAAGTGGCGGAACTGGCAGACGCGCATGTTTCAGGGACATGTGGGCGTCAGCCCGTGTGGGTTCGAATCCCACCTTCAGCACCATTTTTTATTTTGTATATATCAACAACGAGAGGGGTTTCCCCTCTTTTTTTATTTGGGTTGAATAAAATTACTAATGCCATACTAATGCCATTAAAAAAACCCGGGTTTGAGCCCGGGGTTTTCGATATTTATTCCATTTTTTCGAGTTTGATATAATTAATTAAATAAGTCAATTCTCCAACTCACTTGATTAAAAAAAATTGTCAACTGTTATCATCTAAAATCTTATTAGTGGTATTTCAACACCTTTTAAAGTCGAACTTCCAGAAATGACTTTACACATCCGACGATATCATTATAATGTTTCTGAGCCTTTAAGATAGATTGCAGATATATATTTCAATTATAGTGGTGCCATTTAGATCATTATACATTGAAAGCCCAGGTCAAATTATTCAGATTTAAAAAGAGATTTATATTTGAGGATAGTTCTTGCTGCAGATACAGAAAGTAATCAAGAAAACCAGATCAGATTGGAAATTAAGGGCCAATTCGCCATTCATACACTTAAATGAACAGTCATTCATGTTTTTGAGCTATCTCATTTCATACTTATCCCAATGACCCCTCAAAAAATCTCACACAAAATTTTCTGCTCAATTCACCCCATAAAAACATTGCGGTGCTCCCAAAAAAATTAAACTATATGCTTCTATGAATATGCTCATAGACATACAAACCTACTCATTAAACCTTTAAATGAATGTATTTATAGCAAAATGAATAGGTTTTTGATATAATAAACCCTGTCATCAATACATTAAGTGAATATGTTTATAGGGGGGGAATACATTTATGATGTCATTTAGAAATGAAAAGCTGAAGACTGAAGAAATTCCCATGAATATAGTAAAACTAATTGGCAAAATAAATGAATACAAGGGAAAGCAAAATTTATATTTAAACCAGGCGCCGCAGGTACTGGAAAAGTTAAAAGAAGCAGCAATAGTTCAGAGTACTAAGTCTTCAAATAGTATTGAAGGAATTGTTATTACCGACAAAAGGTTAAAAGAAATAATGAGAGATGATACTATGCCGGAAGATCGTTCTGAAGGTGAAATTGCAGGTTATAGAGATGTATTAAATACTATCCATACTTCTTATGATGCTATTCCCATAAATCCCAATATAATTTTACAATTCCATGGAGATTTATATAAGTTTATCTCGGGGGAAGGGGAAGAGTGGAAAAATCAGGATAATGTAATTGAAGAGGTATTACCAGATGGGGAAAGATATGTTAGATTTAGACCTCTGTCTGCCGCTAAAACTCCCGAAGCTATGGAAGAACTATGTGATCATTTAAATAGAGCTATGAAAGAAGAAACTATCGAGCCGTTAATATTAATAGGATCTTTTGTTTTAGATTTTTTAAGCATTCACCCTTTTAATGATGGAAACGGCAGAATTGCCAGGTTATTGACTTTACTTCTGTTATATAAATATGAATACAAAGTGGGAAGATATATAAGTTTAGAAAACATTATTGAAGAGAGCAAATTAAACTATTATGAATCATTGAAAAAATCTTCAGTCGGCTGGCATGAAGGAAATCATAATCTTTTTATCTGGTTGGATTATTTTTTGGGCACTTTATTAGCAGCATATAAAGAATTTGAAGATAGAGTAGGGCTGATTAGAAGTAAAAGAGGAAATAAAAGTTATAGAGTTGAGCAGGCTATCAAAAGTACATTGGGAACTTTTGAGAAAGAAGATATAAGAAATGCGTGTCCGGATGTTTCCGAATCCACAATTAATAGGGTATTTAGAAAGTTAAAAGAAGAAGGAGTAATTGAATTACTGGGTAAAGGTCGGAATGCAAAGTGGAAAAGATTGGAATAAAACCGAGGTATAATAGGACAATTTTTTAAAGAGTTTGCTTGAGAACCTGGAGGATAAACTCCTCCAGTTTCTTTATTTCCCCCCAAATTATCTCCTTCCGATTTCTGTGTATAATACCCTAATATACTTAATTTATGCTTTCAAGTGGGATATTCTGAATATAGCATTGTGCGGAGATATGAACAGATAGATTTCATATGAATAATTATGGACGATTATATAAATCATCATGTTTATCTACGTTCCTCAAAATAATAATCCCTTCTTTTTCAAACTGCCAGCTAAACCTGTATTGTTTATTAATCCTGGAAGAAAATATATCAGTGCCTCTTATTTTTTCTGTATGGATAGAATTATAAAAAGGATCGTTAATCAATTTCTTCAAACTGGACTGTAATGATTTTTTAATTTCAGGAGGTAAATCCTGAGCTTGTTTTTTAAATCTACTGGTCATTATTAATTTTTTCTTATTGCTCATTTTCTATCTCTTCCATTAATTCTTCTGCAGAAGAAAAAGGTCCACTAACCCTATCATTTTTTATATCTTCATCAGCTTCCTTTTCACCTTCCTGCCACTTTTCATTCCAAAACCAGGCCTGGCTTTTGGGAACAGTTATAACTGGCCTTATTTTTATGCCATCTTTTTCGGGTATAAACTCCAATTTATCTCCTTCTGAAAGATCATATTTTTCAACTATTTCTTTGGGCACCGTAATTTGAGATTTATCTCTTAATTTAACAATAGGATAATCAGCCATTTGTATCATCCTTTCTAAAATTATTATTTTCAGATTTTCTTACTTTATTTAAATTATTATATCACATAATCAATCACAAATTAAACTTTTAACTCCTGTTTTAAGCCATTTTATTTTGTCTGTCTATTTTAATTGCTGAACAAATAAAAAAAGGGTCTCCTTGTCATCAGTTGATAGATATCGCATAAGATCGGGGAAAAATTTCATTGTGAACGAAGCTTTATATCTTACAGTACAACTAAATGAGGTTTTTTACACACCTATTAACCACCCGAAGACAAGAAGATCCAGAAATTTTAACAATCTTATACAGAGCTAACTTCTTTTTGCAGTTCTAGAGCCTGCAGCTGATTTTTGATTTTAGCAAAAGTATCTGATATCTTTTTGCCGCTGTCCACATGCTTTTCCAGTTTATCGCTGATTTCTTCGCTCAATTCCTCTATTTCATCTATTATATCGTCGAGTTTTTTAGCTGCTTTAACATTATTGCTGAATTTCTTTGAAACATCTTTAAAGTTTGTCAGCACTTCCTCAATCTGAGCAGTAACTTCCTGGGAATTCGCCGCCTGCTCCTCCACGCTGGCCCCAAAACCATCGCTGAGTTTTTCAATTTCATCCAGTATACTGTCAAGCTCCCGGCTTGCATCTATGGTATCATCTACCTGATCGGAAACCTCCTCCATGCTGCCCAAAACCTCTTCTACCTGAGCTGACACTTCCTGAGAGTTGGCTGCCTGTTCTTCTACCCCTGCGGAAAAATTATCGTTGGTATCTTCGAGTTCTTCCATAATGCTGTCCAGTTCCTTGCTGGCCCGGGTGGTGTCATTCATCTGTTCAGAAATTTCCTCCATGCTGCTGGAAATTTCCTCAACCTGAGCGGAAACTTCCTCGGAATTGGCGGAAACTTCTTCTACGGAAGCACTTGCCTGCTGGGTCTGGGAGGCCTGATCTTCCATTAGCCTAAGCACTTCTTCCATAGAAGAGTAAACGAGATCAGAATTTTCCGTAATTTCTTTGAAAATCCGGGTCACGCTGCTCACTTCTGCAGAATCATTGTCCAATAAATTTTTAACACTGTCGGCCTGGTTTTTGATAGCCTCAAGAATGCTCTGGATTTCCACTGTGGAATTATTGCTTTTTTCAGCCAGATCTCTTATTTCATCGGCAACTACACTAAATCCCTTTCCAGCCTCTCCTGCTCGCGCTGCTTCTATAGCAGCGTTTAAAGCCAGCAGGTTAGTTTGATCGGTAATTTCTTTGATCGTCTCCGATATTTCATCGACTTTCCTTATTTTCTGATTGAGATTATTCATCTCTCCCAGAGTACTGTCTATCACAGAATTACCGCTCTGAATTAAATCTTTGTTTTCATCCATGCGGTTAACGCATTTTTCAGCACTATTATTGACCTCGGCGGAATTCTCTGCCAGTTCTCCTATAACCGTTGATATTTCTTCCATCTCTCTGGCAATTTCTTCGACCGCTTTAGTAGAATTGTCAAGAGTATCAGTCACTTCCTCTACCGAGGAAAATGCAGTTTCTATCGATGCGTTTATCTCTCTAATCTGGGAGAAACAATCACCCAGCTGTTCCTGTAAATTCTCTGATTCTGAAGCCATCATTTGAGCTGCTTCAGCTATCTCTTCTACAGCTTCTGCAGCGTTATTGGTCACCTCCACCACTTCTTTAACAGAGGCATTGTTATCCTCATTAGCACTGTTAATTTCTCGAATTTTACTAAAACAATTGCTTATTTCAATTCGTAGATCCTCACTTTCCTCTACCATTTCTTGAGAAGTTTGTGCAATCATCTCCACAGCCCGGGTTGATTCGTCCAGAGTATTCTCAACATCCTTCAGAGATTCATCATTTTTTTCGTTGGCCTGGTTTATTTTTTTTATATTTTTAAAACAGCGGTCAACTTCCTCTCCCAGGTGCCTGTTGTTCTCAATAATATCCTGAAATGACGAATCCGATAAGTCCAGCACTTTTTCACAGTCGCCGGTCATTGTATATATTTTATTTGCCCCGCTATGAAATTTCTTTTTGATTGCATTATAGAATTGCATAGAAATAAATAGAGTTACTGCAGCAAAAATAATTGGAGCCAGCAAAAATTGCTGCGAAATATCCGTCTGCCAGATACCCACTGCGAATAAAACAGCCAGCAAAATATTGAGACCTCCCAGTATGAATAAGCCCAATTTAGCCTGCTTTTCCGGACCGTAACTTTTAAAACTTTCGATCATTCTCATTTTCAGTTCTCCTTTCAAAATCCAGCTTCACGGGCTAGATTCTGCCTGTTACCCGCCATTTCCTGTTTATCTTTTGAATATTTATACTTTATATATTATATATTATATTCTATCATCTTTTGATCTCTTTATCCAGACCTGATAACTGGAAGAACCATCGTTTTTAATACCAGCTGTCAATTTCCGGTTAATTTAATCAGAAGTCAAATTGATGCGCAGGCGAAGCTGATAGGAATCGTCAAAATACCCCAGCATTGTTATTATCGGTTTCAAGCTTTTTTTCGGGAAAATAAAACAATATCCAACCCACCAGTGATCATCTTCTTTCAGCTTTTTATTATACCGCGATATTTTCCCGTGATAGGCCAAAATTGTGCCCATGATATTAGTAATATGAGTAGGTTTTTATTTTAGGATCTTCTTGTTATCAGTTGGTAGATATCGAATAAGATCGGGGAAAAATTTCATTGTGAACGAAGCTTTATATCTTCCAGTACAACTAAATGAGGTTTTTGACACACCTATTAACTAACTGAAGACAAGAAGAT
>NZ_FNGO01000014.1 GCF_900103135.1 Halarsenatibacter silvermanii
GCATATTTAAGTGTGTGAGACCTCAATTTATATTTCTTTCCCTTGATCAGATTTAGTATGAATATTGTACTACCCACAACTAATTAACTCAAACATAGATTTATAGGAACATGATTTTAAATTAAATTTATGATATAATCATTCAAAGATAAATATTATGATATGAAAAAGGAGGAAATATTTCGATATGAATTCAGCCAGTAAATTTGCAAAAACCCTTTCCTACAGCAGCAGCTCCAGCGGATCTGATAAACCCGAAACTCGAATTTTAATCGGCGATGGCGCTCTGGGAACCGAGTTGATGAAATCAGACCGGAAGAATATTAACTCTCCTCTGGAGTTCAATCTTCATGCTCCCTCAGAAGTAAGAAGAATTCATAGAAGATATCTCAATGCAGGCTGCCGGTTAATTAATACGAATACATTTTGTGCCAATAGTTTGTATCTGGAAAAGCAGGGTCTTGCTGAAAAAGTTGGAGAAATAAATTTGAGAGGAGCGGGCCTGGCCGAAGAAGCCAGAGCTGATTACAAAGCCTATCAGCAGAAAGATAAAGAAATCATCATAACTGGCAGTGTGGGGCCTACGGGTTCTGAAACTGCAATCTTTCTCGACGAGCAGGAAAACAGGAAAAAAGTTCAGAAAACCTTTCTGGAACAGATAAAATATTTAAAAAGAGGCGGAGTCGATATTATCACTTTAGAAACCTTCTCCTATCATAGAGAACTAAAACTGGCCGCGGAAGCCGCGGAAGAAGCTGACATGCCCTATTTTATGAATATGACAATGACTGATCCGGAAAAAACCGAATATGGCAGCACAATTGAAGATCTGGCCGATATAGCCGAAGATGCCGATGAAGAAAAACTGCTGGCTGTTGGTCTCAACTGCCTGACACCCGACCAAAAATTTAGAACCGCCTGGCGCTCACTTGCCAATCAGCTGGATTTTAATCTTCCCATTGCTCTTCTCTATAATGCAGGAGCACCTGAACTTGATACTGACCAGGGAAAAATGATCTATCCTCAGGACGAAGGTTTTTTCGAGGAGTACCAGGAATTTATCAGCTTCATGAAAGGTTATGACTGTATCATCGGAGGCTGCTGCGGAACCACTCCTGAAACCATCGAAAAACTCAAAGATCTCTTCAAAACATCCTAATCAATTTACACTTAGGAGATTTGACCAACTGTTTCGGATAATAACCCAATATTTTAATCCAAATGTTCAATCGTTACTTCATAAATTTCAGCCAGGTATTCACCTATAACCGGCAGATCAGCTTCTACAACCTCCTGAGCAATCATCAATGAAAGTCCGCTTAAAACAGTCAGTCCCAGTGCCAGTCCTAACCCCATGGCCAGACCGCCCAGAAAAGTTGTGAAAACAGTTAATACAGGCGAGGTTTTAAATGCCAGCATTTCGGCTATCATAAATCTGTTAAATCTTTCAGAAAAAGCACGCAGGCGGCACTCCCAGGATGAATCAGGGCGTTTCCATGTTTCTTCCTCGTTTTCTTTTGTACTGTTGAGCGAGGAATTTTTTTCAGTCTTCATGGGATATCTCCTCATCCAGAAGTTCAAATTTAATTTTGAGATCATTGGTGGAAAAGTAACTGCTTCCAAGATAAAGCCTGTAACAAATTTGCAGTTCTCCCCCGATAATCTCATCTGCACTTTCTCTGGTTATTATATTCAACGAAACAGTTTTTGTCTTCATTTCAAGTTTGCCCTGGCCGGTCTTATAAAAACTACAATGAGTCTGACCTTCGATGAATTTTTGTTTGAGACCACCTGAACCCTTCCTTTGAATCAGAACTCTTTCTTCTTGAGGGTTGAATTTAAGAGTTGTACGGGCTCCGGACAAACCTTCCCCGGTTTCATTATACAGAAGATATATGCTGCCTCTTTTAACATACATCAACCCCTCACATTCAAATTCAAGCTCTTCCTGGCCTCCTTTCGATATTTCCTGTCTGTTTAAAATTTCAAGCTGAACTTCTTTTCTGCTCAATGCTGACCCTCCAGATTATGCCGCCTATAAAAATACGATATATAAATTATAAATAACCTGAAGTACAATTTTATCTCCGGCAGATTTGGTCTTGTTCCACCCTCCAAAATATGATAATATATCAATAGTGATGCCGAAGTGGCGGAACTGGCAGACGCGCCGGATTCAAAATCCGGTGGGCGTCAGCCCGTGTGGGTTCGAATCCCACCTTCGGCACCACTTTTTTTATTTCTGCTCAACGAACTGAATTTACCAGCTGCCCCAGTCCTTCAATTTCGATTTTGACCTCATCTCCACTTTTGAGATAGCGCGGTGGAGAAAAACTTTTACCCACTCCCGCCGGTGTCCCGGTCAATATTAAAGTCCCCGGCAGAAGCGTCATCATTTTAGAACAATAACTAACCAGCTGTTCCGGGTCAAATATCATATCTTTTGTGTTTGATTGCTGTCTTATTTCCCCGTTTACATAACTGCGGATCTCACTGCCGCCCTCTTCCAATTCGGTCTCTATCCAGGGTCCAGCAGGACAGAAAGTGTCAAAAGATTTTGCCCTGATCCACTGGCCGTCATCTTCCTGACAATCTCTGGCAGTAACATCATTGACACAGGTAAATCCCAGGATTGCTTTTCCAGCATTTTCAGGTTGAACATCGCTGGTTTTTTCACCGATCACTATGCCCAGTTCAGCTTCATAGTCAACTTTTTTCGGAGCTGCCGCCGGCAGCTCAATCGGTTTTTCAGGGGGTAAAATACTGCTGGTTGCTTTCATAAACATCAGAGGTTCATCCGGTATGCTGCTTCCCAGTTCTTCTGCATGCCCGAAGTAATTTAATCCTATGGCTATTATATTGGGTGGGAATACTGGCGCCAAAAGCTGCACTTCGTCCAGGCTGTGCGATTTTTCGCTCACATTGTAATCCGAAAGAATATCTCCGCTTATTTCTAAAATCTCTCCTTCTTCCAGTCTACCCTGATGAACTTTTCCTGCTTCTGTTTCAAATCTAACCAGTTTCATTAATTCACCTCTTCTCGAAGTAACGCAGTGTCAAAAGATCTAGCCTTTTAACCAGCAATTTATTTTAACCGGTAGTTTAACATAAAGGTAATGTTATTAACAATTTCTTTTCAATTTCTCAAACTCCTTCTTAAAAAGCAAACCTGATTTATAGGTTCTTGATTTTCCAATTTAAAGCATATATCATAAAAATGTCGAGCGAACAATAAAAATTTATTATTCGGGGGGATTAATATGGAGATAAGATGGCTTGGTAACGCCTGTCTGGAAGTTAGAGATCAGCAAAATCTGCTGCTGGACCCGAATTTTTTGCTGGAACCGGAATTTGACCCCGATATAATCCTGGTAACTCATGAGCATGACGATCACGTATCTTCAGAATTCATAGAGAATTACGAAGCCAAAAAACTTTTTGCCCCTTATACAGTTTTTGAAGAACATGATATTCAGGGAGAAAAACTTGCTGCCGGCGAAGAAATAGCTGGCAGCATCCAGGCTTACGAATGTGATTGTTATGGTTCTGATTACTCGCTGTGCTACTATTTTGAAGGACTTTATCATACGGCTGATGCATCTCAATTTCCAGCTCCCGGCGGAGAGGTAAACCTGATGTTCACCGCCTGTTTTCCCGATTTCTATCAGGATTATCTCCAGCGCTGCAGGGAGATTGAGCCCGATCTAGTCATCCCCTATCACTACAATCCCGAAGACCAAAAAGAGCTGTCAGAAGCTGAAGGACTGGTTAAAAGGCTGCAGGATAACGGCTTTAACGCAAAAACTATCTCTCCCGGTCAGACAATAGAAATATAATCTTATCAGTATTTAAATTTGAATCCATTTTTTCAATAGAGACATTATTCCTGTTCTTCCGAACGGAACATTCTGTCCAGTATTACTGCCAGTATAACGACACCCAGACCGGCTTCAAAACCCATGCCTATATCCACCACAGAAAGTGATCTCAGCACCGGCTCGCCCAGGCCGCCTGCTCCAATCATAGCAGCGATAACAACCATCGAAAGCGAAAGCATGATGCACTGATTGATCCCCATCATAATTGAAGGGCGTGCTCCCGGCAGTTCAACTTTTAACAGCATCTGCCACCAGTTACAACCAAATGCCTGGCCGGCTTCTTTCAGCTCTTCATCGACCTGGATTATGCCCAGATAGGTCAGACGAATAGGTGGAGCTATAGCAAAAACTACAGTAGCTATAACTCCCGGAACATTTCCCAGGCCAAAAAACATCAGAGCTGGTATGAGGTATACAAAGGGAGGAATCGTCTGCATCAAATCCAGTATGGGGCGGGAAATAAAATGAAATATTTTGCTGTGAGCTTTTATTATTCCCAGAGGAATACCTGCTGTGAGGGCAATCAAAACCGAAGTCAAAATTGAGGCAACAGTAACTAGCAATTCCTCCCAGATACCCATATTGAGCACCAGCAGCAGCCCCAGGATAACAAAAATTGACAGAGATTTGCCGCGTAGCTTCCAGGCAATCGCAGCTACAGTCAGTATTAACAACAGGGGCGGCCACAAATTCAAGAAGTTTTCAAATCCACCGATCATACCGCCAACCATATTGGAAAAAGCATCCAGAGGGCCGGAAAAATTTGCTATCAAAAAATTTACAGCTGCTTCTATCCAGTCCCCCAGAGGAATATCAAATACCAAAACTTCCTCCAGATAAGTAAAGATATTCATGCAAATCCTCCTCATTCTTAATTATAAAAGCAGTGGAGCAGCCATCCGGCTATCAGCTGCTCCACCGCTGAATTAGTATATATTTTCCCGGTCAACTAATTTGTTTTAAGCTGGATAAAGTTCCTGCTGGCATTTTTTTAAATATCTTATTCAGCAAAACTTTCTTCCAGAGCTTCCAGAGCTGGAGTTTCGCCATCGGCAGCATAAACTCCTTCTACCCACTCTGCCACTATGTCCAGATTGGCGCCGACCCACTCTTCTGCTATCTCAGCAGGTTCTCTCTCTTCATAACCATATTCATAAATCCACTCGTCCTGCCATTCTGTTTCCACTTTTATCTGAGACATCAATTTATATACATTGGGCATCTCTTCACCAAAACCTGTCCGCTGAGCTGTTTTTACCTCGTCAGATTCACCCCAGATATTTTCGGGATCCTCAAGAGGTTTGATATCATAGGCCAAATTCATCCAGTGCGGCTCCCAGCCGTTGAAAGCAATCCAGTCTCCCCTCTGCTGGGCTCTGTCGACTTCTGACAGCATACCGGCCTCGCTGCTGGCCACTAACTCCCAGTCCTCCAGGTTGTAGGTGCTATCCTCTATGGCATTTTGAATAATAATATTACCATCATTACCGGGCTCGAGCCCGTAAATTTCATAACCAAACTCCTCACCATATTCATGGAGATCGGCCATCGATTGAACTCCTGCTTCATAGGCTTCCTCATTTACATAAGTAGCATAAAGCGCCTCTTCCAGATTGGTGGCTATCGGTTCAATATCTCCAGCTTCTTCGTGCTCGCGATAGGTTACTTCCATGGTGGGAAGCCAGACTCCCATGAATAGATCAACTTCCCCCCGGCTCATTCCCTGAAAGAGAACCTCCTGCATATAACTTTGCATTTCAGTTTCGTATCCCAGCTCGTGCAGGATAGTCCGGGCCACCTCAGTCTTCACAGTAACTCCGGGCCATTCCACGTAACCAAAATGGATGACCTCATCTTCGGCAGCAGCCGGTTCAGCGTCCAGCCCAACAAAAGCAGCAGACATTATAAGTGCGATAACGAGCACAGAAATAGTGAGACGAGTTCCTTTCATTTTTTATTCCCTCCTCGGGTAGATTTTATTAATATATAAGAATTGATAAAAATTTTCTATCAGCCTTCTCAAATATCAGTTGAGGAATCGAGATTGGCAATCACATGAGTCTTGACGATAACTCCTAAAAGCTTATTCTCTGAATTAACCACGGGCAGCGGCAGGCTCGTACCGGCAACCCGCGAAAAAAGCTCGCTGACGGGTTCATCCAGACTCGCCGTTTCTCTATCAGTTAAGTTATCGGTAACATCTTCTTTTTCCTCATCGAGCATCTCTTTTACCTTATCTATCTCCAGAACTCCCAGATATTTTTTATTTCTATCCACCACAAAAATACTTGTTAAACCTTCCTGATTCATCTTATGTAATGCTGTTCTGGGTCCCTGATTCTCATACAATAGATCTGCCGGCTTGGCCATAATGTCTTCCGCATTTAAAACCCTTGATCTATTGACATCTTCAACAAATTCAGCAACATATTCATTTTTGGCTTCGTTTAAAATTTCCTCATGATCACCAAGCTGCACTATCACACCATCTTTCATTATGGCGATTCTATCACCCAGCTTTAGTGCTTCATCGAGATCATGAGTGATGAAAACTATAGTTCTTTCGATCTCTTCATAAAGATCAAGCAGCTGATCCTGCATATCCTTTTTAATCAGAGGATCCAGGGCACTGAAGGGTTCATCCATAAGCATAATATCTGTATCAACTGCCAGGGCCCGGGCCAGCCCCACCCTCTGCTGCATGCCTCCACTCAATTGATCGGGATGCTGATCCTCATATCCGCTCAAACCGACCATATCCAGCGCTTTTTGAGCTTTTTCACGTCGGACTTCTTTTTCAATTCCCTGAACCTCGAGCCCAAACTCCGCATTTTCCATCACAGTTCGAAATGGAAACAAAGCAAAGTTTTGAAATACCATTCCAAAATTTTCCTGGCGATATTGCCTTAAATCGCTTTTATCCAAATTCATTACATTTTCATCATCTACATAAATATTTCCTTTAGTGGGCTCAACAATTCTATTGATACAGCGCAGCAGAGTGGATTTTCCACTCCCGGAAAGACCCATGAGGACAAATATCTCTCCCTCTTCAACCTCAAAATTGACATCGTGAACTCCCACAGTATTTCCTGTTTTTTCAAGAACTTCATCCTTACTGTAACCCTCTTCCAGCAGCGGGAATGCCTCTTCCGGTGAATCCCCAAATATCTTCGAAACATTTTCAACCCTGATTTTGCTCATGAATGTCTCTCCTTTCCTGTTAAATTCCCCGAATAAAAAGAAAGGTACAGAAATATGTACTGCAGCTAGCTGCACCCTTCAAACATATCTCTGTACCTGTTTATGTTATAATATATAAGAGATACTCATTTTAACCCAGCAAATAAAAAATTTCACACCAGGCTAAAACAATTTTCAAAAAGAGTTCAAAATATCCTCACTTTAAGGATTTCATAAGAATACTAACAAATAATCTTGACCTTGTCAAACCTAAGCGAACTTATCCTGATAATCCTTTTGAGCTGCCTCAATCAGCTGGCAGGCTTTCTCAGACCCATATACAGTTTTAACCACGCATTTAGGCTCATCAGCTTCCGGCCCGGTTTTATAACTCAAAAAATAATGCTTTATTCTGGTCATAATACCTTCAGGCAGATCTTCCAGACAACTGTACTGGTTGTAAACCGAATCGTCTTTCAAAACCGCGATGATTTTATCGTCTGCCTCCCCCCTGTCGAGTAATCCGAGTCCCCCAAGCGGGCGAGCAGTCATAAGAATGTCGCCATGAGGAACAATTTTCTCTGTCAGAACCATGACATCGAGAGGATCGCTATCACCTTCCAGATCAGCTTCTCCTATATCCTCAGCCATGATACTTGAGACCCTTTCACCACAAAAGGTTCTCGGCATCATACCATAGGGAGCAGGAGAATAACTGGAAAATCTTTGAGGCCGGTCAACTTTCAGAAGTCCGCTTTTTTTATCCAGCTCATATTTAATTCCATCCTGAGGTACTAATTCTACATAGACGTTGATGATTTCGGGAGAGTTAGGTCCGGCTTCAATACCATGCCAGGGATGGGCCATCATGTTATTTCTTTCTGTCAATATTATCATTCCTTTCTATGAATTAAATAAAGGATGGTCTCCGGCCAGAATCATAAATAGCCTACAAAAATATAGCCAGTATAGCAGAACCTAACATCCAGCAGTAATATGCAAAAAAGAAAAGGCTCTGCCTCTCGACAATATGCTGAAGCAATTTGATCGCTGCAAAACCCGAAATAACTGCTGTAATCGTTCCTGTTATGATCATATTTACTCCCACATCCCCTGTTCCCGTCTGGATAACTTCTATCAATTCCAGTGATGTAGCTGCCAGCACAACCGGCACAGACATCAAAAAAGAATATTTCACCGCCAGCCTTCTATCCAGACCGCTGTGGAGTCCGCTGACTATTGTCATACCCGACCGCGAAAGACCGGGGAAAAGAGCGAGCATCTGGGCCAGTCCTACGATAACCGCGTCCTTAAGCTGCATCTCTTCCATATCCCGCCCCTTGTTCGCAGCATATTTAGAAGTAAATAAAACCAATCCTGTTACCAGCAGCATAAAACCCACAATTATAGTAGTGGCAAAAACTCTGTCAAAAAAAGGTTTGAGAATAAAGCCGACCGTGCCCACAGGCAGAATTCCGATGATTATGTATTTAACTAAGCGGGGATAACGCGGGTTGAATGAAAAAATTTCTTTTATATCCCGCCTGAAAACGAGAATAATGGCCAGTAGATTGCCGAAATGTAGAAAAACGCTCAAAGTCAGTCGCTGCTCTATTCCAAAAAAATGCTGCAGAAGAACGAGATGACCTGAGCTGCTGACAGGCATCGGATCAACTACTCCCTGTAAAAGTCCCAGCAGAACAGCTTCAATTAGCTCTGTCAATTCCAGTTCACTCCTAACCTGTTTATTTCAAATACTGCTTACAAAATTTTAGTTTCTCTAATCATCGTCCCGGTCATCGGGAGACCCGATGTCATAGACATTTTCCTCTTCAGGGGCTGAATTGTCAGATCCCCGATGCTTTTTTTTATTAAAATTTGAAAAACCAAAAGTTATAGTTTTGTTCGAGGAAAAGCTTTTCTTCTTCAGATGATTGCCTACATGTTTTCGCACCAGCCTGGCTGCCCTCGGCCGCGAGAACGGCAGAATAAAGGTAAAACCCAGAACATCAGTTATCAGTCCGGGGGTCAAAAGCATACCCCCTCCTACCAGTATCAGAAGACCTTCAATCATATTGAGGGTGGGCATCTGCTGCCGACTCAAACTACTTTTAATTCTGTTCATAATCAAAAATCCCTGCATTTTTGCAGCAGTTATACCGATAACGCCGGTTGCAGCCACAAGCACCAGCGTAGGCAATAAACCTATTCTCCCTCCAACCCAGATCAAAAGTGCGAGTTCAGCCATGGGTATCAGGGCAAACAACAAAAGTAGTCGGATAAACATAATTTGCTCCTTCCCTAATTCACAGGAATGATAAATTATAAAAAGCGATAATCCTATTCGGTAATTCAATATCCAATCAAATCACTTCTTCTCCTGACAAAAATCCTGTAGAAAAAAGCTCCGAAAACAAAACCCCCTATATGAGCCCACCAGGCTATCCCCCCATAACTGGCTCCCATCGTCAGGGTCATGGTACCATAATAAACCTGTGTCAAAAACCAGAACCCCATAAATACAAATGCCGGAAGAGTTGTGATATAGGGAAAGATAAATATCGGAATCATAGTTAAAACTCTGGCCGAAGGAAATAAAAAAGCATAGGCGGCCATCACACCAGCTACAGCACCAGAAGCTCCTATAACCGGTATAATGGAATTTATATTGAAGTACATATGCGTCGAGGAAGCAGCCAATCCACTAAGAAGATAAAAAATCAAAAACGAAATTCTTCCCATTCTATCCTCAACATTGTCACCAAAAAGAGCCAGAATCCACATATTAACTATCAAATGCCCCAGGCCTCCGTGCATAAACATGGAAGTGAAGATCGTATGAAATTCCCCCGCAGGATTCTGCCTGAAATAGATGGGAATCAACCCATAAGTCTCAATTACTCGATGAAGAGTGACCTCCGGCAGCCTGGCCTGCTGGATATAGATAATAATGTTTATCGAAATTATTAACCCTGTAGCCAGAGGAATTTTTTGCCTGGGAACATCATCTCTTAAGGGTAGCATATTATATTTTCTCTCCCAAGATTTAATACGACTTCTCTAACCCATAATAAAATCCATCAGATCGATATATCTTTTATCAAAACACGGGTGGAAATGAAGAGTAAAATATATTATTCTTGTCTAAAGAGGACAATGAAAATTAATTATTAAGTTTATTAGGAGGTAATACTATGGTATCGGAGTCTGGACTAGATATCAAGCAGATCAAAAAGGATTTAAAGCTAATTCTGGAAGATATGATAGAATTATCAAAATTTAAAGCTGAAAATGTGATAGTCATCGGCTGCAGCACCAGCGAAATAGCCGGAGCAAATATCGGAAAAAGCTCCCGGCCAGAACTGGCCCGAAAAATATTTCCGATAATAAAGTCTAAATTATATGAGGAAAACTTAAATCTCGCGTTTCAGTGCTGCGAACATCTCAACAGGGCCCTGGTAACCGATAAAAAAATTGCGGAGAACAGAAATCTGCCGGTGGTAACTGTCATACCTCATAAAAATGCAGGAGGTGCTCTGGCAGCTGAAGCTTATAATCAGCTGGAAAATCCGGTGGTGGTGGAAAAAATAAAAGCGGAAGGTGGAATCGATATAGGAGATACCTTCATAGGCATGCATCTCAGAGAAGTCGCAGTTCCCATACGCAGTCGGCTTAATTATCTGGGGGAAGCTCATGTAACTCTGGCCAAAACCAGGCCAAAACTGATAGGTGGAAAAAGAGCTCACTATCCCGAATAAGAAAAATATCTTTGAAATATCAAAACCCCAAAATAGATTGAATAGTAACCGCAAAAATTAAAATGGGGTGGATGAAGGGATTCGAACCCTCGACCTCAGGATCCACAATCCTGCGCTCTAACCCCTGAGCTACATCCACCACATAAATATACTCATTAATTATCTTTTCCACTGTAAATTATACCCTGATTAAAAGCTTTTGTCAAGGATTGATTAAGAAAAATTAAAGCTTTGCTTGTGATGGAGATGTCTGAATGATTTCCACAAACATTTCGGCCAATTCAGGGTCAAACTGCGTTCCTGCACATTTATTTATTTCTTCTAAAGCTTCATCATTGCTCATAGCTTCTTTATAAGGTCTACCAGCAGTCATCACATCATAGGCATCTACAATGGAAATTATTCTGGATAAAAGAGGTATTTCATCACCTTCTAACCCTACAGGATAGCCGCTGCCGTTCCAGTGTTCGTGGTGATAAAGAATTGCCGGGGCGATAGGAGAAAACTCCTCGGTTGCCGATGCTATTTTATAACCCATCTCGGGGTGTTCTTTTATAATCTGCCATTCTTCTTCTGTTAAATCACCATTCCTGGTTAAAATATCTTCGGAAATTGTAACTTTACCTATATCATGAAGAGTAGCAACCAGCGTGAGGTCATTAACTTGCTCACTGTTTAAGTCGGCCTCATTTCCCAATTCATGAGCAAGCTCGGTCATTCTCATCGAATGCTCTCTTGTCTCTGCGCTTTTTGCTTCCAGAGTTGCCAGCATATTCTGTACCAGCTTATTTTCCGCACTTCGCGACTTTGTTAATTTATCTTTATACATTCTTTCATCGGCTCTATTAAAAACAGTTTCGAATGAGATTTCTTCTTTCTTATTAGCTGCAAGGCCAATACCTAATGTAATCGGTATATCTTTGAATTCTGCCTCTTCAGATGCACTCTCAATTCTTTCTATGATTTCTTCGGCCATTTCCCTATCTGTCTGAGGTAATAGGATGACAAATTCATCGCCAGCCCAGCGCGCCACCAAATCTTCACTTCTGGTAATATTCCGTAATATTTCCGAGACTTTTATTAAATATTTGTCCCCTACATCGTGTCCATAGGTATCGTTGACTATTTTGAGACCATTGACATCACAGTATATTAAACTGATAGGATGCTGTCTTTCTGTATCCAGGCGCTCCATCTCTTTCTCCATAAAAGTGCGGTTATATAAATCTGTCAGGTCATCATGAAAGCTCATGTATTTTAATTGCTCTTTTCGTTTTTTTCTCGCGGTTATATCCTGGACAAAAGCTAATTCATACTTCTTATCTTTATACTGCAAATAACGGCTTATCACTTCAGCCGGAAATTTTTTCCCAGCTTTTCTTATCAGCTGTGTCTCCAGCTTGTCATGCTTTTTTTCATTAATCCTCTGCCACTCCTTGTCATGATTTTCTGTCTGAAAGTTCGGGTCTATATCAGCAACTTTCATACCAACTAACTCATCTTTTGAGTAACTCAAAATTTCACAGGCTCTATCATTGGCATATTCAAATTCGCCTTCAGGGGTCACCCAAAAAACTCCCACAGGGGCTTTATCCACAGAAAATTGTGTTAGTTTGAGATCTTCTTCCCTTTTCTTCCTCTCGGTTATATCCCTGACAAATTCTACTATACCTGTAACTTCTCCTGTATCCTCTTCAATCATGGGATAGCTAAAAAGCTCTAAATGTTGAGATTCAGAGTCTTCCAGCCCGGGAACTATTTCTTTTTCTACCTCTCCACTCTCCAGAGCACGCAGAGTAGGACATTCTTCGCAGGGCTCATTCTTATTGCGATATACCTGATGACATTTTTTGCCTTCCAAGGGAGCATTTTCACTATACAATCTCTTCATAGTATCGTTGGCATATCTTATTGTTAAATCAGGGTCCAGAACAGAGATTCCGTCCTGGATGCTTGCCAGTATTGCTTCCAGATAGTTTTTGGTTTTTTGTAATTCCTCTCTATTTCTTTTTAATTCAGTAATATCATCGTATATAGTATAAGCACCTTCTATCTCATTTTCAGTAACTATAGGCACACCATGGAATAAATACTCTCCAGGATTGCCTTCTTTGTCATAACGAGTACCTTCACCTCTTTTTTTATTGCCGCGAAGAAATTCATTTGTTGCCTCTCTGTCAGCATAACCTTCTTTACCCCATTCCAAAACATCATCTAAATGCTCTCCCTTTATCTCCGATAATTGATAGCCAAAACAATTTTTAAATTCTTCATTAATATCAACAATTTTACCCTCATCATCAAGCATGGCTGTAGCAGAAGTGTTATTTTCAAAAAGAGATTCAAAACGTTCTTTTTCCTTACTTAGCTCCCTTTCAGACTTTTTGCGTTCGGTGATATCTCTGGATATCCCTTCCACTCTTACTGGCTTATCATTCTCATTATATATCATTTTGGCTTTATCCTGGACCCATTTTATATTGCCATCTTTAGTTATTACTCTATTTTCCTTTACTGCTCTGCCTTTTTCTTGAACCTCTTTTAATACCTTTTCATCCAGGTGTCTATCCTCAGGGTGAGTTGCCTTCTTCCACAATTCAGGATCTTCTCTAAATTCCTCAGGAGAGTAGCCATATATATCTTCAGCGGCAGAATTTATAAATTCAACGCTTAGATCAGGCCATGATAAAGACCAGATTACATCATCTGTATTATTTAAAATATTATTGAGTTTCTCTTTATTATTTTTTAATTCTTTTTCTGTTTTCTTTCTTTCAGCTATATCTTCATGCATCACTGCAGCTTTATTTTCTGCAAATGTCTGTACCTTAAGCTTAAACCAGCGTATTTCCTCAGCTAAATGACAGGGGTATTCCAGAAAAAAGTTATCCATCTCTCCAGCCAGCACTGCCTCTATACCCTCAGCTGCTTTTCTCGCTGTTTCAGCCCCTTCTCCTTCGGCATTTCTTGCTATCTTTAAATAATCTTCTCCCAGGCCATAATTATCCCAGGCCATATCATTGGCCCGGGCAAACTCTATCCAGGCTTTGTTTATATATATAATTTTTCCTTTTTCATCCAAAATTGCTGCATTTTCATCCATTGTATCAATAAAAGATAAAAATTCTTTGCTTATCTCATAATCATCAGAGAGTAGTTTTATGGAATTGGTTTCCATATCATCACCTCTTTTGCAGGTTAGGGCAACTCCAATAATTCATAAAATTTTTACTAAAATTAAACATGAAGGGGGCTGGATCTGAATATTCTGATCAGTTAAAAAAATCCTGGCCCTTTGCTGCTTGAATTTGAGGTCTGGTATTAATTCTCATACAATATCTCTTCGGCAGCTAATATATAAATCAACTCATTCTTAATCTTATTAATTTCCATCTCAGTCTCAATATCTGAGTTTATTTTTGATCCCCTATCTGACTTTATATTTGTATCATGGCGATCTTTATTTTTTGCAGTATCTAATTTAACTATTTTAGAGGATGGCCTTCCTCCAATAATTTCTTTCATCATCATTTTGTATTCCTCTTGATTTTCAGGATTATCTCTTACCAGATGATAGAATTTCATCAAGATATCTTCCGTGCTCATCTCAAAAAGCTCCATATATTCTTCCAGCGAATCGCTCTCTTCTTCCAATAAATATATTATTTGCTCTGCAAGCTTTTTGATCAATTTTTCCTGATCTATAGTATTTTCCATGAGTATTCTCCCCTTACTCTCCATTTATACTCTTGCTGCTCAGGCATATATGCTATTATAACGTGTATATAAGCCTCTCTCACGGCTTCAATTTCTTTTATGATGTAAATAATGCACATGGGTTATTAAATCAACAGAGATGGTTTTAAGGGCAATAGAGATGACATTTATTTTGTCAATTATAATGGAGTACTGGCCAATAAGTTAAAATTTCTGCAGTGATTGCTTCTGAAATGTATTCTTTTCATATAATTCAATATGCTTTCAGTAAAACCTTCTCAATTTACAAATTGAGAAGGATAATAGGGCAATCAACTCTAACCATCTATAAAATATAGATCTTTGCCACTAATTTTCCCGGGAGTATTCTTCATTCTATAAAAACAATAAAAATTAACCCCCTGTCTTGATGATCTCAAACAGGAGGATAAATAATAGACTATTCATATTCAATTTAGCTTTGATCAGCCAGAAGAATAACTTATTTATGTCGATCATCAATAAAAATATTCTTTATCTTTTCCGCTGTAAATTATACTTGGCTTAAAAGATTTTATCAAAGATTGATCTGCAAAAATAACAGCTTTTTTTAAATCATCATATTTCATATTTACAGCTCATCATTTTGGGCCATATCAATAAATTCAGCGACCAGCCGCGGATCAAACTGACTGCCTGCACATCTTTCCAGCTCCTGCAGCACCTCTTTCCTGCTCATAGGTTCCTTATACGGCCTTCCATTTGCCATTACATCATAGGCATCGACGATGGAGATGATCCTTGATAAAAGAGGTATGTCATCGCCCTGCAGACCCTCAGGATACCCGCCTCCATCCCAGCGCTCATGATGAGCCAGTATTTCATCGGCTACCGAAGAAAAATCATCACAGGAAAGCGCTATCTTGTACCCGATATGAGGATGTTCTTTAATGCGTTCCCATTCTTCTTCATTCAAATTTTCAGGTTTTGTAAGAATATCTTCAGAAATATTAACCTTGCCGATATCATGCAGGGTGGCAAGCAGGGAAAGGTTATTCAATTGATTATTTGAAAGGCCAATTCTTTCTCCCAGTTTTATCGCCATTACCGCCAGGCGGTTGGTATGAGCTTCAGTTTCTGGACTTTTAGCTTCCAGAGAGGATAGTAAGCTTTTTAATATTTTATTGGTGGCACTTTTTTGAGCTGTTAATTTATCCTGATACATTCTGTCATCGGCTTCATTTAAAACTTCAAATATATCCTGATCTTTATCTTCTTTAACAGCATAGCCCACACCTAAAGAGACCGGCAGCCTATCGCTCTCTGTTTTTTTGCACTTTTCTTTTATTCTGCTGAGTATATCCTCAGCCTCCGATTCACCGGTTTTGGGCAGCAATATACTGAATTCATCGCCACCCCAGCGGGCCAGAATATCTTCTTTCCTGAATACATCCTGCAGCAGATCTGCAGTCTTAACAAGCAGTTCATCTCCATATTTATGCCCAAAGCTGTCATTTATTAGTTTCATGCCATTTATATCGATAATAAAAATACAGAGAGGCAGCTGCCTTTCTGTATCCAGGCGTATCATTTCCTCT
Organism: Halarsenatibacter silvermanii; assembly: GCF_900103135.1. NCBI lineage: Bacteria > Bacillati > Bacillota > Clostridia > Halanaerobiales > Halarsenatibacteraceae > Halarsenatibacter > Halarsenatibacter silvermanii. Next base: position 16,114 of record NZ_FNGO01000014.1, read on the forward strand.
TCAAAAAATCTTCTGTTATATAATTTAGTGAGGTGGTCATGAAACAGAAGATAATTGATTCTTTCCTCTTTTTCTTTCCTATCAGTTATATCTCTGGCCGCGCAAAGAATCTTTTGGTTTCCCTTTACCCAAATCTTTTGAGCATTGATTTTCACAGGAACTTCATTTCCGCGACCGGTATAAAAATCAGCGGTGAATAAAGTTTCTTCATTTTTATCAATAACTCTGATCAGCTCACTTATACCTTCATCGGACATGAATTTTTCCGGAGACTCATTCTTTAAAGATTTATTATCATATTTGAGATTTTTCAACAGTTTATTATTTATTTCGCTTATTTTAAAACTACGATCTTTTTCATCGACAATATCAAGTAGAAATACCATGTCATTGAGACTGTCAAATATATATCTATATTTGTTTTTCAGAGCCCTGTTTTCTTCATATAATTTTTTGTTTTTGACTAAATTTTTCGCCCTCGCCAGCAGTATATTTTTAGATACAGGCAGGTTAATGACATCATCAGCAATCTCAAACAAATACTGTGCTGCCTTATCTTTTTCTTTTTTAAGACAGATAACCGGAGTAAAAGCATTTTTGTCCGCTTTTAATTTCTTTATCCTGGATTTATATTCTTTAAAATAGCCAAGGTCAAATATTAATAAGTCACAGTCTTTAAAATTTACTGAATTATCAGAAAAAATGGTAAAACTACCGCTCAGCAAATTCTGAATGAGTTTTCTGTCTTTTTGATTGGACACCATCAATTTGATTTTTGTTCGGTTATCAGCCATGATTGCTTAATTCCTTTCCGCTGATAACACTCAGATTTTTCATAAGCTCTTCTGCCTCCAGTTCATACCCTGCCAGTCATGATAAAAATTAATAAAGCCGTCCTCTGGCGATAGTTGACAGATATAATAACTCTGGATATTATCACAAAGATGAAAATTCATATATTCACCCTGAGATAATCCAAAACCTTTGCTTTTCATGAAATGATTTCTGGATTGCCAGATAATATGCCGCTCAAGTTCTCCATCGGCTCCCCCACTTCCAGCCCGTACTCTGTTATCTCAAATTCTCTCAATTTTGTCTCAAAACTGCTCAACCTCTTTTTCAACACTCCAATCGCCTTCTGCATACCACCGCTGAGCTCTATATAGCGCAGAATAATCACATTATCCGCCAGATAACTGATCTGGTCATCGGTAACCTGGAAATCTCCGGTAATATTGGGAATCTCATTGGTCATGAGAATGGTAACATTATTATTGAAAAGAAACTTTCGCATCGAATCAAGAACTTTTATCAGATCATTTTTTCTCCAGTTCTCATCTTTAAAATGTGAATTAAAAGCTGTAATACTGTCGAGCATGACCAGTTTGGTGTCATTCTCCTCAACTTCTTTCTTAACACGATGAACGAAGAGTTCCGGAGAAATCTCCCCGCTATTGACTGAAAATAACTCCAGATTATTATTCTTGACCATTTCTTCTATGGGTATATTGATGGATTTGGACCTCTGTTTTAAAATTTCTTTGCTCTCTTCCAGAAGATAAATAACAGATCTTTCTCCTCTTCCAGCCGCTTCCTTCATAAAAGTTAACCCCAGCGAGGTTTTACCAGAACCTGTGGGCCCGGTGATAATCGTATTCGTGCCCCTTTCGATTCCTCCATGCAGCAGTTTGTCGATTTCTGGGACACCTGAGGAGATAGTCTCCCTATCAGCTGCCATATCTTTATCAGGGGAAAAATCGGGGTTTAATCTGGGATAAACTTTCATCCCTTTCTCGTTCAAAATATAGGTATGTAATCCTCTAACAAAATCAGAACCTCTAATTTTGGCAATCGAAATTTTTCTCTCGTCACCCCGGGTTTTTAAACTAATGATTCCATCGCTGATAAATTGCAGGTCATCATCGGGACGGCTGCCCACCTCCGATACCAGCATAGGGGTGGTTTCCATATCAGCCATTAATTTAATCAGAGACTGAATATTTTTGCGAAACCGATAATCATCCGGAGATAAAAAGCGCAGCTGGGTTAATCCATCGATAAAAATTCTTTCTGGTTTCATGGCCTTTATCTTTTTGGATATTTCCTCCAAAAGGGGCTGCTCTTCGACCTCAGCCGAGGGAAAGACACTGTAATCTTCCTTTTCTACAAACTGGCTGGAGGGACTCAAATCCAAAAATTCAATCTTTTGGATGGGAAAATCTCTTTTTTCGGCATTTCTTACAATTTTGGGTCTGGGCTCGGAAAGCGAGATAAATAAACGAGAGCTATCTGTAGATAAATCAGCACATAGAAAGTGTAAACCCAGCGTAGTTTTTCCACTCCCAGCTCCTCCTCTCAACAGGTAAGCATCGCCAGGAATTAATCCTCCTTCCAGTATAGAATCCAGACCGTTTATTCCCGTAGATATCCTGCCCTCAACATCCATATCTTTAAAGATCTCCTAAAACAGCTAGTAGCTTTTATATAATCAAAAAGCGTATACATTCATCAGGTCAAATGAATTCAGGCCATTATTAAAGTTGCTTTTATAAAACTATTATAACATGATTTAGACAATCTACAAAGCTTTTATAGAATAATATTGTCACCAGGGGGGGTTTAATTGGAAAAGCGAGTGGAGTGGACAAAACTTTTATCTTGCCCATCGATATTTTTTCAGGCAGATTATGAATTTGTGATATCTCTTATTATTCATGATATAATTACTAATGGTCTTAATATCATTAGAAATAAAACAACGGGAGTGTTGAAAATCAATACCGAAATACAGAGCCTTTTAAATGCCTGCAGCAGAACCGAAAACAGCATCCAGAACGTTCTCAGAAAAGCAGAATTGGCCGCCAAAAACAAAGGAGATAACGATTTTCTAAGATGGATCAAAAATGAACTCGAAGGATATCAGCAGAAAGAAGAGCTGCCTGACTTTAGAATAATAGAAGCTGATCTGGCAGTTTATGATGCTTTTCAGGGCTGGCAGATACTTCAACAAAGCGCGAAAGAAATCAACTCAGAAGCTGCTGAAGCCAGCATTAAAGAACCAGCTTCTGAGCTGGAAAGTGTGTTGGAGGAAAGTAAAGAAGAAGACGTTATGATCAGCATCGATATTCCCGAAGATATCGAAGAGGATCTGCGCAGCGAACTTAACCTCAAAGCCGATTTTGCTCACGTGATCCGACCGCCCCAGCTTTCTATAATTCTGGAAGAGATCACCGGAAAAATTCACCGCTGGGCGCTGGAATCCTCGCCGGAGAAAGATGCCATAGAAGTTTGCCTATCTATGGATAAAATGTTAAAAGACCGGGAAAACAAAAAGAAACTGGCCGAAAAATTTTCCCGCTTATCAGAAATCCTGAAAAAAGAAAATATGAATAAAGAAGCTCTCAAAGATAATCTCATGAGTGTCAAACGTCTGCTGGATTAATATAAGCTGCCATCAAATAAAACCGCTTCTTTCCTGATGCAATCAGGTATGCCACCCCGTTTTTAAAGGGGTGGCTTTTTGATGCCCCAACGGGGTAATTTTATATGCCTCAGCCAGGTGAACCAGCTGCACCTGAAGTGCTGCAGGAAAGTAAACCTATTGAACCAAAGGTCTGCTTAACATTTTCGCTCCCGCATTCTGGACAGTTTATTTCCATACTATCACGTTCTTCCATGCTTGCTTCAATTGTAAATTCTTCATCGCAATCTTTACAGACAAAGTTATAAGAAGGCATCTGTATATAATTCCCCCATTTAGTATTTTTAGCTTTTCAAACTCTATTATATTTCAATGACCTGTTATTCTCTGTTAAATAACCAACATGTTGAGTCCATGGCCTAAAAATAATGCCCCCGGCTCAGAATGTGCCGGGGTGAGCGTGAGCTCAGTGATGAGCTCTCGCGAAAGGAGCGCAATTTTTTAACACGCCAATTTAACAGCTGAAAACAGGAAGATCTATTAAACCATGATAACCCTTAATTTTCCTGGCGCTGAAATCTTTTTCAAAAAAGATTTTTATTCCAGCAGATAAATATGATAACTTTTAGATATCTCCCTGGCAACCTCAGAGAGCTGCGGGATGCTGGTTTTTACCTTCTCACTTTTTGGTCCTAAAAATTTGCTGGCATGTTTTATGGCATTAAAAGTTATCAAATCCCAGAGATAACCCAGATCACTTTTATCCGGTTCACCGGGGCGGTCGCTATCGCCAGTAAAGTCTCTGTAATCGGGATCTGAACTATAAGTCATAAGATTAAAGACGTTGGCATCGCTGACTATATTCCAGCCGGATCTTTTGAGTGTCCCTCTAAAGAATGCCCGACGTCTGGATTTTTCAACATCCCAGTATTTCGGTTTATTCCATTTAAAACCTACGGCAAGCACAGCCGCACCATATTTGGGCCGCAGACGTTCGAGAAATTTTCTGATATATGCTCCCCAGCCCATCTCTTTTACCAGCTCTTCATCGAAATAATCTCCCGCATGATGGATAACGTTCTGACAGATAAGAACATCGGCATCCGGCAGAGAGTCCAATTTATCCAGATCAATCATCTTCTGCTCGAATTCAGCTCTCTCGGAAAGTTCCATAGCGGCTGCAATTTTTCGACCCATTGCCAGCATATCTTCCTTGATATCATAAATTTTTGCCTCTTCGGCCAGATCTTCATCGAGCAACGACAGGGAAAAATGCCCACAATTCCCACCTATATTTACAATATCTCTGAAATCACAGTCTTCAAAATATGATTTTATAAAGCTGCACCTGGCTTTAACTCCTTTATAATCCGATTTATTCTCGAGATCCAGTCTGCGGGCCAGCCTTTCCGGCAGCTGCAGATATTCATACTGCTGCTCCTGCAGCAAAATTTCCCTCAATTTTGCCTCGTTCATACTTTCGTGCTTCATAACATTCGCCTCCCTGAGAGTCAAAAATCCTGATCCTTAATTATATCGGTGAATATATAAAAAAACATTGTACCTTGACTAAAATCAAGCTGCCTGACTTTTTATTCAGGGCCTGTTTTTACACTGTGAGCAGCTTTTCCGAGTTCAGTCCTGCTCACCAGAGACTCTCTATAAATAGTATCACTTCTGGCGACCCAGGCTGATGTCAAAGTAACTATGGCCGCCGGCTTCATCATCTCCACTCCAAACATCTCGCCTGCCATAATCAAAGTTGTGACAGGTATATGAGCTGCACTTCCCAGCCCTCCCACAGCACAGGCAGTAACTATAGCCAGTGGAAAGGGATAATTAACAAGACCGGATACAATTCCGCCGGTCAAAGCTCCTATAGTCAGACTGGGGGCCACAACTCCTCCGCTGCCTCCGCTGCCTATGGTAAAGCTTGTAGCCAGTATTTTACCAAACAGCAGCGCCAGCAGGAAAAAAATCGAAATATCATGTTGTACCGATATCTTTTCCACCAGTGAAATACCCGTTCCCAGAACCAGAGGAGTCATAAATACAGCTGTCAGGCCCGTCAGAGCACCTCCGATGGTCGTCTTCACATACTGCGGAAGATCATACTTTTCGTTTAATTCCTCATAACCATAAAGGGTCTTAACATAAATTAGACTCACCAATCCCACCAGAATGCCTATTCCCACAAAAAGGAGTATATCTCTTTCCGGAATGAAAGCATAACCATCGGGAATAGGAAAAGTAAAAAGCCTCGTCTGACCTAAAATTACAGCATAAACATAAAAAGCGGTTATGCTCGAGACAAAGCTGATAAAAAGTGTGTTATACTCCACATCATCCATATAGAGAACTTCGGCTCCAAATACTCCCCCGGCTAAAGGGGCGGTGAAAATAGCTCCAAAAGACGCCCCCATACCGCAGACTACAATTTTTCTCATGTCTTTAAGACTAACTCCCAGCTTATCTCCTATAAAATAACCGATGCCGCCTCCCATCTGCACGGTCGGCCCCTCTCTTCCAGCCGAACCGCCAAAAGCTATGGTAAATACACTGGCAAGCAGTTTGATGGGCACTACAATTACATTGACCCTGCCCCAGTTATCGTTATACGACTTGATGATAGCATCCGTTCCGTGACCGGCAGCTTCAGGAGCAAAGGTGCCTGTAAGAAAACCGCTGGCAAAAAGGCCGATCACCGGCATAAAAAATACAAAATTGGTCTCTTTAATGCCGGCCAGCATATCAATGCTCCAGTTTAAGGTCGCGGTGAAAACCACAGCCGCCAGTCCCACGGCGAGACCTACGATAATTGCTATAATTGTCCATCTGCCGATATATATCAAAGAACCAAAAGTTTCTCTGGTGTCTTTTCCGGGTTTTAACATGGAATCAACCTCCAGGAATTGGCGGTTTTAATATTAAATTAAAATTTGATGAGTTTCTGCTTGATTTTTGATTTTTCCTCGCGAGAAAGATATATTATTTCGTCTCCTGCTTTAATTGACTCAATTTCGTTGGCCATGTTATATTTACCCTTTCTAATAATCAATACCGGACAGACACTATCATGAGTATACTTTTCACTGAAGCTTTCACATGCAGTGCCGATCAATTCGGATCCCTCTTCCACTTCTGTGACATTAAACTGAATTTCATTATACATATTTTCTACCATTTTAACAAAATCAATACCCTGCAGTCTGGTTATAATCTCGGCCGAAAGAGCATCGGAAGGCTGAAGTATATAATCAAAATCCATCAGCTCAGCCAATTCCTGATAATCATGGTTGTTAACCTTGGCAATAACCCTATTCAACCCCATTTTCTTGGCCGCTTTAGCAGCCAGAAGGTTGGCATGGTCACTGCTGGTCACTGCTATAAAAACATCCGAATCAGCCACTCCTGCTTCCTCCAGGTTGCTGGGATAGGTAGCATCACCCCAGACAATCTTCACGTTTGAATATTTTTCAGAAACCCTCTCACAGACCTCTGCATCCTCATCGATCAATACAATCTCGTGTTCATTATTCTGTTGAAAAAACTTCATCAGCTTCTGCCCTGTTTTATGACCGCCGGCGATAACTATCTTCATTGATAGTCCCCCTCAAAATTTTTTGCTAATCCTTTTTGATCGTCAACTTATATTTTCGAAATAATTTTATTCACAAAAATTAAAATCTTTATAATGAATTCTATTTGCCTGTAAAAGATAATATCACAAATATGGCTTTTTTCAAGAAAGAAAAATACATATTTTTGTGAACTATTTGGGATAAACTGTAGAGTCAGTATAACATAAAATTCAGTCGGGGAAAATTAATTCCTGCTATTTTTCCGATAAAAATTTAATTTAAAGCCTTTCAGCGCCCAAAACAGGGAAATTTCCCGACATAAAAAATAATTGGGCAAAAAGACTTGACTAACCTGCAGGGGTGTGTTATTGTTTATGTTGTCGGGCAGAAAAAATATTGCTTAACCGCCCGATTACTACAAGGAGGAATAATTTAAATGATTTACACAGGTACAGTTAAGTGGTTTGATGACAAAAAAGGTTTTGGCTTTATCGAAAGAGAATCTGGCGACGATGTTTTTGTTCACTTTTCCGAAATTGAGCAGGACGGTTACAAAAGTCTTGAAGACGGTCAGGATGTAGAGTTCGAAGTAGTTGACGGTGAACGCGGTCCCCGCGCAGAAAACGTGGTTGCTGTATAAATAAGTAAATAATCATCGTCTAAATATATATAATATCAGCTGTCTGAAGCACTTCCGGGCTACATAAGCCTGAAAGTCCAGTCAAACAGCAAAACCCTGCCCTGACGGGCAGGGTTTTTTCATTGCATTGCATTTTGCAGGTTTTAACCTGTGGTTCTTTTTGTTATCAGCTGATAGATATCGTATAAAATCACTATCATGATAATAATGGCTGGAAGATATAAGAAAACGCAAAAAGAACCTAACCTTTTTTTCAAGACTGCTCCTTATCAAACTGACACAGGGCATCCCTGTATATTCTTTTAAGAGGTATCCCGTGTTTTTCGGCCAGAGCTCGGCAGTCCTCGTACTCAGGGGCGACATTCAATAATTCACCATTATCAAGGGCTATTTTCAATTTCACCGTTCCCCATTTCGTCTCCACCCGAATTATCTCCCTTTTTAAGCATCTTCTTTCTATAGAACTTTCCACCCTCACTCCCAGAGAACTCGTTTCTTCAAGTATGAGTTTAGAAATTTTTTCCACATCTTCATCTGCACACAGTACATTTAAAATATGACCGGGTCTGTTCTTTTTCATCTGCACAGGAATAAGATAAACATCGAGCGCACCAGCAGACAGGATGGTTTTCATAACATGCTGATAAAATTCAGGGTTCATGTCATCTATATTGGTGGAAATCCTGGTTACCTGCTGTATTTGAGTTTTATCCGGGCCATCTTTATAATCGCTTTCTTCCACAAAATCTCCTGTGGTCACCCTCAACAAATTTGGTATTTCAAGATTTTTAGTTCCGGCTCCATAACCGGTGGATTTAACCTTTAGCTCAGGCATCTCATCAAATCTATCGGCAAGTGTGGTAATCACCGCCGCCCCGGTCGGTGTCACCATTTCAGCGTCTATCCCACGGGAAAATACAGGCACTCCCTTCAATAATTCGAGTGTAGCTGGCGCCGGCACCGGCAGGCTGCCGTGAGCACAATCGACAAATCCTGTACCGGTGTGCAGCGGAGAGGCCACTATCCTTTCAATTCCCAGCATATCGAGACCTATAACCGCTCCTGCTATATCCACTATAGCATCTACAGCGCCGACTTCATGGAAGTGAACCTTATCAGGCGGAAGATCATGTACCCTGCCTTCCGCTCTGGCCAGACGGCTAAAAATATTAATTATGTCCTCTTTAATTTTGCTCGAAAATTCGCTGTTATTGATCAGTTCCTCAATATCTTCCAGGTGTCGGACTCTAACTTCCGATTTTTTCTGTTTGCCAGCAGAAGATTCACAGCCTGTATTCAAAAGATCGACTCGAACATATTGTGCACTGATACCGCTGCGCTTAACTTTTTCGATCTCCAGCAAATACTCCTCAGAAATCCCCAGTTTGTCCAGTTCCTGCTCCCAGGACTCCCTATCAAGTCCCAGGTCAAGAAGAGCCCCCAGAACCATATTGCCGCTTATCCCCGAAAAACAGTTAAAATAAGCATCCAAAATATTTAACCTCCTGTATCTTTTTTCGTCCGATGGCTTCTCTGCTATCTCTCAATCTATTTTCTTTATTGATACTGCCCTGTCATTATCCCCAAATGCAGTTCAAATTCTTTCGGAGAAGCTCTCATCTTTAGCTTTTTCTTGTTATCAGTTGCTAGATATCGTATAAAATTACTATCATGACAATAATAGCTGGAAGATCCCTTATTTAATCACTTGATTATTTCTCATCCTTTTCATACTTCTGTAGAGATTCCATTTTGTTGATCGAGCTGGCCAGATAGGCAGCTCCAAATCCGTTGTCAATATTGACAACCCCGATGCCCGATGCACAGCTGTTGAGCATGGTCAGAAGTGGTGCGATTCCTTCCAGATTGGTTCCATAACCGGCGCTGGTGGGAACTGCCACCACAGGACAATCAACCAATCCGGCCACAACGCTGGGCAGAGCTCCATCCATGCCGGCAGCCACTATAATCACCCGGGCGCGATAAAGCTTTTCAGCATTTTCGAGCAGGCGGTGAACTCCAGCCACTCCGGCATCGGTCAGTTTTTCCACAGCATTACCCATTATTTCGGCTGTTTCAGCTGCCTCTTCCACGACAGGTTCGTCGGCTGTACCCCCGCTCACCAGCAGTATCTCTCCCCGCCTGGGAAGGGGATCATTTTCTCTGATGATCACCCGCCCTCTCTCATTGTAAATGACATCATCAACCTGCTGACTGACCGCTTCAAAAACTTCAGGGTCAGCCCGGGTGGCCAAAAAATTATCGCTTTTTTCAGCCATTTTTCCCATGATTTTGGCTGCCTGTTCGGGCGTTTTCCCTTCACAGAGAACTACTTCCGGAAACCCCCGGCGGCGGGCCCTATCATGATCAATTTTGGCAAAACCTATATCCTCATACCCGGGATCTTTGAGATTTTCCATGGCTTCTTCAGCAGAAATATTACCTTTTTCAACGCTTTCGATGATCTGCTTGAGTTTTTCATAATTGTTAAACATGGTTTTTCCTCCCAGTGAATATGATAAAATTATATTTGGCCAGCTGACACAGAGAAGATCCATCTTTTCAAGAGCCAATACAGCCAAAATAAAATGCGAAGGCCTTTTTTAGCCGCAGAAAATATTCAGACGCCTTTCTGGCATCTCAACCCTGCAGTAAATAAGACCTTCGTGATCTTAAAAATATGATTTTATTTTATTGTTCTTTGCTGGTATCGCTGATTTTATGCTCGTTTGCTTTTTTGCCGACATAGATGAATTCTCGATCAGTAGGAAATCTCCTGCTTTTCCATCGAATCATCTCATTTCATCGTTTTGCTGCCCGGCTTGTCAATAGGTTGATTTCTGCTGCACATAGGGCATTTTTTAGGGCTGTAAACCTCAAGATCCAGCTGAAAAACTGAAGCCAGAGGAATATCGCGGGCAAGTTTTAGCTCTTTTTCTTCACTGCGATCGACCAGCACAGCCAGACCCACCGTTTCAGCCCCATGAACAGCAACCAGATCAACTAGCTCCTGAAGAGAACCGCCGGTCGTCATCACATCATCCACCACCAGCGCTTTTTCGCCCGAAAAAGGCTTTTGTCCTCTTCTAAATTCCATATCATCATGTTTTCTTTCCGAAAATACCGCTCTTACGCCCATCTCTAAAGCTACAGAATAAGCCAGTATTATACCTCCCACCGCAGGACCAACCACCACATCTATCTCTTCGATATCTATAAATTCAGCAGCCGATTTAACCAGTTCCTGAGCCAGTTTTTGAGTGCTATCAGGATACTGCAAAACCTGTGCGCACTGAACGTATTTATCGCTGTGATAACCAGAGCTGAGCTCAAAATGCCCCTCCTGAAGAGCGCCCTTTTCCCGAAAAATCTCTTTTATTTCTTCTTTATTCATCCTTTAACTCCTCCTTCCAGGTCCTCTATATCATCAATACCATGCTCCAGCATATAATCCTCCAGACCTGCAATTATTTCAGGTATAATCCGGGGATTGACGAAATTGGCGGTGCCTACGGAGACAGCCCGGGCTCCGGCCAGCAAGAACTCCACCACATCTCGAACAGAGCTGATCCCTCCCAGGCCGATAATAGGTATCTCAACTTCTTGAGCCACCTCGTAAACCATCCTGACAGCCACAGGTCGGATAGCGGGTCCGGAAAGCCCCCCTTTTATGTTCCCCAGCACCGGTTTGCCGGTATCAATATCGATCTTCATACCGGTCAACGTATTGATCAGAGATATAACATCACTGCCTGCTGATTCTACAGCTGAAGCCACCCCGGCAATATCTACAGTTTCCGGCGACAGCTTGGTTATGATAATCTTATCGGTCTTCTCTCTGACCAGGTGCACAATATGAGCAGCCTGTTCAGGATCCCTGCCGAAAGCAGCCCCACCTTTTTTGACATTGGGGCAGGAAATGTTCACCTCCAGAGCATCAACTTCTTTGAGCGAAAGTTTCTCAGCCAGGAAAGAATAATCTTTCGGTCTGCTGCCGGAAATATTGACTATTATTCTGGTATCAAAATTACGGATCCGGGGAAGTATATCCTGGATAAAACTTTTTACGCCAGGGTTTTGCAGGCCTATGGAATTGAGCATGCCGGCGGGTGTTTCAGCTATCCGGGGAGGTTCATTGCCGGCTTTCGGTTCAGGGGTAACGCCCTTCACAAAAATCGCCCCGGGTATATCGGGATCGACAAAATCAGAATATTCCTCACCAAATCCGAAGGTTCCCGAGGCAGCAGTCACCGGATTTTTCAGCAATAGACCGTTTAAATCAACCGCCAGATTTACAGCTTTTTCGCTTCTCTCAGTCATCGAATATTACCTCCCCTATCGAAAAGACCGGCCCTTTTTGGCAAACGTTTTTATAACTCCAGCCGCCCCCGGACTCCTCCTCTGATCCAGAACTTTCGCCGCCGGCATCGGGCTGCTTAATTTTTCGAGCGCAGGAGAGACAGGCTCCAACTCCACAGGCCATTCTGGACTCAAGAGAAATTTCCCCCGTAAAACCGTATTTTTTGCTCAGAAGCTGCAGCTCTTTCAGCATGGGCTCAGGTCCGCATCCGTAAACGTAATCAAAAGAGGAGTAAGGTTTCTTTTCTTTTTTGAGCCGGCTTTCCAGCAGCTCGGTAACAACACCCCTGATGCCGGCGCTCCCATCATCTGTAGCCAGCTGAAAATTTACTCCCGTCTTTTGCAGCAGAGAAGTTTCCATAAGCTCTGATGCGCAGGCGGCACCAAAAAAAACCGTGAGATCGCTTTTTTTCTCCAGATCAATGACAGCTGGACCCAGGGGAGCGATCCCCATGCCGCCGCCTATTATCAGAGGAGATTCGCCCGCAGATGAAAGATCAAACCGCTCTCCCAGCGGCCCCATAACATCCAGAATATCTCCCGGTTCATTATCGGTCAGCGCTTCAGTTCCCCTGCCCACTACTCTGTACTTTATTGAGATCTTTCCGGCCTCAGAATCAATTCTATTGAAACTGAAAGGACGGCGCAGAAGAGGATCTCTGTCTGCTCTTTTGCTCCCGACCTTCAGATGAACAAACTGGCCCGGCCGGGCCCGGGCGGCAATTTTGGGGGCTTCCAGCTCCAGCAAAAATATTTTGTCAGCCACTTCTCTGTTTTTAAGTATCCGGACAAAGCTTTTGACCGCCTTCATTCTGCTTCCTCCCAGGCCAGACCGGGATCTTCCGCCAGAGCTGAATTTATCTTCTCACTCATATCCTGAACTGCCTTTTTGGCTGCCCGCCGGTAATCATCGCTGTATTCATCTTTTTCATAGGCATAGTCGATGCCCCGAGAGGAGTTGACTAAAGCTCCCAGCCCCTCATAATCAAAGCAGGGTATAACATCTTCGACTCCCCCGCCCTGAGCTCCGTAACCGGGAACCAAAAAATAGCTGGAACTCATCCTGGCCCTTAGCTCTGCAGCTTCCTCCCGACAGGAAGCTCCAACCACCGCTCCGACCGGACTGTAGCCGTTTTCGCCTTTGAGGGAATCTCCCCATTCTGCCACCATGCCGGCTATTTTCTCCCCCACTGTTGCACCGTCGACCAGCTTCTGATCCTGAACTTCGGCCGCCGATGGATTGGAGGTCCGGACCAGTATAAATACTCCCCGATCATTTTTCTCGCAGCTCTGCAAAAATGGCTCTATTCCGTCGCTGCCGAAATAGGGATTTATAGTTATCGCATCCGGCAGCACTCTATCATTATCTCGTACCGGCGATGAATTCTCGAGATAGGCCCGGCTGTAAGCTGCAGCCGTAGACCCTATATCATTCCTCTTCACATCACCTATTACCAGAAGTCCTTTATTTTGGGCTATCTTAACCGTATTCCAGAAAGCTTCTATCCCTTTTTCGCCATAAATCTCATAAAAAGCTATCTGCGGTTTGACCGCCACCGCCGTATCTTTCACCGCTTCCAGCAGTCCCTCATTGAAAGCTTCTATGACCTGTCGGGCGGCTTCGGCCGTGTCAGGCCTGCTGCCGCCATAATTCTTCCTGAGGGAACGAGGAATTCTCTGCCAGCGCGGATCAAGCCCCACACAGACATGACTTTTCTTAACAAGCACTTCCTCGATAATTCTATCGGCGAAGTTCATTTAAATTTCCTCCTCCCAGGCAATCTCTCCCTCGACCAGAGTCAGAACCGGCTTACCCTTAAGTTCTCTTCCTTTAAAGGGAGTGTTTCGGCCCTTAGAACAGAAGTTTTTCGGATCAACCTGCCAGCTTTTATCTTCTGCGACCAGGGTCAGATCAGCAGGTGATCCCGTTTTGATTTCCGCTTTTGTAACCCCCAAAATTTCAGCCGGCTTTTCACTCAGGCATTTTACAGCCTTCGCCCTATCTATAACTCCTTTATCGATCAGCCCGGTATAAACAAGACCGAGCGCCGTTTCAGCTCCGGAGATGCCAAAAGGAGCATAGTCGAACTCCACATCTTTCTCTTCGGAAGCATGAGGAGCATGATCTGAAGCAATTACATCTATTATACCATCGGCCAGTCCCTGTTTGATAGCTTCAACATCCTCTTTTGAGCGCAGAGGGGGATTGACCTTTAAATCGGTATTATAAGAGGGTAGAAGTGAGTGATCCAGAGTGAAGTGATGCGGCGTCGCCTCGCAGGTCACCCTCACTCCCCTCTTTTTAGCCCTGGAGATAAGATCCACTGAATCGGCGGTGCTGACATGAGCTATATGAAGAGGACAGCCAGTTTGTTCAGCCAGACAAATATCCCTGGCCACCATTATCGTCTCAGCGTTGCCGGGTATGCCCTTCAATCCGGTCAGAGTTGAATAATAACCTTCATGTACCATCCCTCCGGCGGAAAGATTTTCATCTTCGGCATGAGAGATGACCGGCAGATCAAAAGTCTGCGCATATTCCATAGCCAGCCTCATCACTTGAGAATTCATCACCGGTCTGCCATCATCGGAAACCGCCACAATGCCCGCCTCTTTCATTCTTCCCATCTCAGCCAGCTCTTCTCCCTGACTTTCTTCGGTCACCGCCCCCACCTGATAGAGATGAGTTTTCGCTTTGTTCTCAGCCCTTTCATAGACAGATTCCACCAGCGCTTTTTTATCTATCACAGGGTCGGTATTGGGCATAGCTGCAGCCGCGGTAAAGCCACCGCGGGCAGAGGCTTTTGTGCCCGTGGCGATTGTTTCCTTATGCTCCTGCCCCGGTTCTCTGAAATGCACATGCATATCGATAAGTCCCGGCAGAGCTGTTAAACCTTCAGCCTCGATAATTCTCACATCATCAGCTTCAGTCTCCAGTTTACTTTCCACTGCTGCAATCACATCTTCTTCAATCAAAACATCGACATTTTCCAGTTTTTGATCTTCAGACCGAAAAGCATTTATATTTTTAAGCAGAATTTTGTTCATCTTTAATCTCGCCTCCCCCGACCAGCAGATATAAAAGAGCCATGCGCACGGCAACTCCATGGGAAACCTGGCGTTCAATAAAGGAAAGATCTCCGTAAGCCAGCTCAGGTGAAATCTCTATCCCTCTATTTATCGGTCCGGGATGAAGCAGTATACAGTCAGAAGCAGTGTTTGATAGATGCTGTCTGCGCAGCCCATAATTTTCGCGGTATTCCCGCAGAGAAGGAAAAAAGTTCGTCTGCTGTCTTTCCATCTGGATGCGCAGAAGGTAAACCACATCGGCATCTTTGATGCCCGGTTTCAGCCTGTGGTATACCTCGACACCTAGATCTTCGATTTTTTCCGGCATCAGAGTCGGAGGACCGATCAATCTGACATTGGCTCCCATCTCCTTCATACCCCAGATGTTCGATCTGGCCACCCTGCTGTGTTTTATATCTCCGATAATGGCTATATCGAGATCCTCAAGACTTCCTTTGTTATCCTGGATAGTTAGCAGATCTAAAAGCGACTGAGTCGGATGTTCATGTACGCCATCTCCGGCATTTATAACCGGCATCTCCAGTGTATCAGCCAGCAGCCGGGGCGAACCGGGAGCGCTGTGTCTAATTACCACCGCGTCCGCTCCCAGAGCTTTAAGAGTTCTGGCGGTGTCGACCAGACTCTCTCCTTTGGTGAAACTGCTGCTTTCTTTGGAAATCGACATCGAGTCCCCGCTCATTCTCTTGATCGCCAGCGAAAAAGAAGATTTAGTTCTGGTGCTGGGCTCACAGAAAAGATTGACTATTAGCTTACCCTGCAGGGTCGGAACTTTCTTGATGGGCCGGGTCAAAATCTCTTTCATCGAATCGGCGGTTTCCAGTATCATCTCGATTTCTTTCCGATCCAGTTCTTTCATGCTCAGCAAATTCTTTTTAGTAAATTCCATCGATTCACCTCACGTTTTGGTTTCCTTATTAAACCTTATCCCATGCAGCCGAAAAGATCGGAAGATGGATCAAATTAAAAAAACCCTCTTACCGACAGCACCGGCAAGAAGGCACATAAAAATCCCTATTTAATAATTCCTTGCCGGCCTCACGGGACCAGTTTAAAGGATATTTTTTGTTATTAAGTGCAGTATACCAGAGGCAGACTCAGCTGTCAATGCTAATATGCCTGTCAACTCATTTACTGCCTTATTTCCACTCTACCATCGTGTATTTTTAATCTGTCTTCAGCATAAAGTCGGAGGGCACGGGGATAAATAACATGCTCTTCCGACCTGATTCTGGCGGCCAGCTCATCAGTCGTTTCCCCCTCTTTAACCGCAACGGGTTTTTGAAGAATGATGGGACCCGCGTCGAGCTCGGTCGTGACAAAATGCACCGTACAGCCAGTAACTTTGACCCCGTATTTTAGAGCCTGTCCGGGAGCATCCAATCCTTTGAAAGCCGGCAGCAGGGAAGGATGAACATTCATAATTCTATCGGCAAATTCATCCACCACTCTAGAACTCAGCCTGCGCATAAAACCAGCCAGCGCCAGAAGTTCGACATCCAATTTCCAGGCTTTTTCGATCAGCTCTCTTTCCGGCACTTTTTTTCCTGATGTTTTCTCATAATCGAGATAATGAACGGGGACATCAAAATTTTCAGCTCTTTCAGCTGCCTGAGCTTCCGGCCGGTCATAAAACAGAACTGCTATCTCTGCCGGGAAATCATCCTGCCGGCAGGCTTCAGCAATAGCCTGAAAATTGCTGCCCCGGCCAGAAGCCATCACCCCCACCCTCAGCATAGCTCTACTCCCGGAGCAGAGTCTTCGGCTTCTTCAGCCGTTATTTCACCTATCAGAAAAGCTTCTTCTCCCAGATTTTCCGCACGGTTAATAATCTCGCCGGCAGCTTCAGCCGGAGCTGTTAAAACCATCCCTACGCCCATATTAAAGGTCTTATACATCTCTTCTGCCTCTACATCTCCCAGTTTCTGTATGAGAGAGAAAATTTCAGGCTCCTGCCAGCTCTCACAATCGATTACCGCTCTGGTTCCGCCGGGTATAATTCTGGCGATATTGCCCGGAAGTCCCCCGCCGGTTATATGTGCCAGTCCACTGATTTCATAGTCATCGATTAGTTTTAAGACATTTTCGACATAGATGCGGGTAGGTGTCAAAAGCGCATCTTTTAGCTGACAGTCAAGGTCTTCAATATAATCATCTAAACTGTAATCGTGAACTTCGAAAAAGAGCTTCCTGACCAGCGTAAAGCCGTTGCTGTGTATTCCACTGGAACTCAGACCTATCAATTTGTGACCGGGAGCAATCTCTCCGGGATCGATTATATTCTCCTCGTCCACAGCTCCCACAGCAAATCCGGCCAGCTCATACTCTTCCCCGTCAAAAAAATCAGGCATCTCGGCCGTCTCTCCTCCCAGCAGAACACATCCAGCCTGACGACAGCCTGCTGCCAGCCCCTCAACAATCTCTTCCAGAAGTTCCGGCCTGATATCGCCCATGGCCAGATAATCCAGAAAAAACAGCGGAACTGCCCCCTGAACCAGAATATCGTTTACACACATGGCTGCTAAATCTATCCCGATGGTGCGGTGATCACCGGCTTTCACCGCCACCTTCAGCTTGGTGCCAACTCCATCAGTGCCGGCGACCAGCACAGGCCGGGTGAACTTTTCGACATCCAGCCGATACATGCCGCCAAATCCCCCGACATCATCCAGCACATTATCATCATGGGTGGAATTTATCACATCTGCAACCCCGGCCAGCGCTTTATCGGCTTTTTCAATATCGACTCCGGCCTCTCTGTAAGTATATCCCAAGTTGAAATCCCCTCCTGCAGCTAATATATTTTGATCTGTATACTTTCATTTGGAGCTTATCTCGCCAGCGGATATTCTCCGTCGAAACAGGCGGTACAGTAATCCCTGTCTGCAGCATTAATTGCAGCCAGAAGGCCTTTTCTGCTGAGATAGGTCAGAGAATCAGCACCGATATGCTCTCTTATCTCCTCCCTGCTTTTCTCAGCAGCAATCAGCTGCTGTCTGCGGGAGGTGTCCATGCCATAATAACAGGGATAGGCTACCGCTGGAGATGAAACCCCCATATGCACCTCCCGCGCCCCTGCGCTGCGCAGCATCTTAATTATCTGTCTCGAGGTTGTCCCCCGAACTATCGAGTCATCTATCAATATAACACGACTATCATTGATAATGCTCGATATTGGATTGAGTTTGGCCCTGACCTGCAGATCCCTGATATTTTCGGTGGGCATGACAAAGCTTCGGCCTATATACTTATTCTGCAGTATCCCCTGTTTGTAGGGAAGCCCGGACTCCTCGGAAAAACCAAGTCCGGCCGATATTCCCGAGCTGGGGACGGGAACGACAATGTCACCATCTATCTCCGCCTCCTGAGAGAGGTTCCATCCCATTTTCTTGCGGGCCAGCCGCACATTCTGTCCGCCAATAATGCTATCTGGACGGGCAAAATATATGAATTCAAAAGAACAGAAGCTGCTCTGGCATTGCTCGCGATAAAAGCGGCTTTGAATTCCCGATCCATCTATAACAATCAGCTCCCCGGGTTCTATCTCCCTTAATTTTTCTGCCTCCAGTATATCAAAAGCGCAGGTTTCCGAAGCCAAAATATAGGTATCCTCTCTTTTACCCAGGATCAGCGGCCGAAAACCGCGGGAATCCCTGGCAGCGACCAGCCTGTTTTCAGTCATGGCCACCAGGCTGAAAGCACCTTTCAGCTTGTGCAGGCTTTCAACCAGAGCTTCGACTGGATCATCACTGAAAGAATGAGCAGTAAGGTGAGCTATAACTTCGGTGTCCAGGTCGGAGTGGAATATAGCTCCTCTCTCCTCCAGATTGCTGCGAAGCTCACTGTGATTTATAATATTTCCATTGAGAGCCAGCGCCAGATCTCCTTTGATAGAACTGGTCAAAAGAGGCTGAGCATTGATCATTTTCTCAGAGCCGGTAGTAGAATATCTAACATGTCCTAAAGCCAGATTTCCTGACATTTCCGCCAGATCCTCTTTCTCAAATACGTCTGTCACCAGCCCCAGACCCCGCTGTGATTCAAAGCCATCCTCACCGCTCACACAGATACCGGCGCTCTGCTGACCTCTGTGCTGGAGCGCATAAAGTGCGAGATAACTCAAGCTGGCTATATCTGCATCGCAGTCAGGAGAATAGATGCCGATTACGCCACATTCTTCGGCCGGCCCGTCCATTATCCCTTTAGTTTGCCGCTTATGGCTGAGTTCCATGCAGATTTCATCTCCTCCAGAGAAATATTTAACCTGTTTTCAAGTGAAACTTCTTTCTTTCCAACCTGCCCCAGCTTCCTGACCGCTGCACCTTTATCAGCGGCCATATCGATCAATTCTTCTTCCTTTTCGCTGGAGAGCGAGACCAGAATTCTGCCGGGGGTCTCGGCAAAGAGCTCTTCCTCGAGTGATAGATCGCCATTTAATTCCAGGCTGGCTCCCAGATCTCCCGATACAGCAGCAGCGGCCAGAGCCATAAAAAGCCCCCCTGATCCGCAGCTGCAGGCAGATTTCAATAAATTTTGAGCGGCTGCCCGTCTACATACTTTCTGAATATTCTTTTCTTGATCCAGATCGAGATCAGGAAGAGAACCGCAGTTTTCCCCGGCTGCCCTGCGCACAAATTCGCTGCCTCCCAGTTCAGCTTTAGTCTCGCCCAGAAGATAGATAACATCTCCTTCTTTTTTAAAGGCTGAGGTTATATAATTATCCTTTTCAGCTATACCTATCATGCCGATCACAGGAGTGGGAAATATAGATCCTTCCGCCCCTTCATTATAAAGACTTACATTGCCTCCGATAACAGGCAGATCGAGTTCCCTGCAGACCTCTCCAATTCCCTCTATTCCCTCGTTTAACTGCCAGTAAACGCCGGGGTTTTCAGGGCTGCCAAAATTCAAACCATCTGTGACAGCCAGGGGTTTTGCCCCGCAGCTGCTTATGGACCGGGCCACTTCAGCTGTCGTCAATTTGCTGCCCAGCCGGGGGTCGAGATGGCAGTAATGTCCCCGGGAAGAGATATCAGCCACCAGAACTCTTTCATCAGGAAGCATAAGAGCTCCTGCACACTCTTCTGAGCTGTTCAAGACTTCTTTTCTTCCTTCGTTTCCAGCCTTTTCTAAAAACCATCTATTCGCCCCCAGCCCGGGAGCACGCAGCATTTCCAGAGCTGCCTCCTTTAAAGTGCCAGGCCAGGATATATCTGACGATGATTTTTCAGCAAAATCACCCGGATAATCCGGTTTCTCCATCTCACGCTCGGGTATCGGAAAACCCTCTGTCAGCGAACCAACTGGAAGATCAGCTTTGGTCTTTTCTCCCTCTTTAACCCTGAGGATTTTGTCCTCAATGACAGTACCGATAACTTCCGCCTCAAGATCATAACTCCTTAAGATCTCCAGAACTTTTTCGGAGCTGGACTTCTCGACGGAGAACATCATTCTCTCCTGAGTCTCTGCCAGCATAATTTCATAGCTGCCCGGATCTTCGCTGGTTAAAGGGACCTTTTCCAGTTCTAACTCTATACCTGTACCGCTGGCTCCGGCCATCTCGCTGGCTGCTCCGGTAATGCCTGCCGCACCCAGATCCTGCAGGCCGATGAGCAGATCTTCCTCTATAATCTCCAGAGAAGCCGATATCAACCTCTTCTCTATCTCCGGCCTGCCGGCGGGAACTTCTTCGCTCTTATCTCCGTTTTCCTCTTCAGCCGAAAGCTCATCAGATGCAAAGCTGGCCCCGCTCACCCCTTCAGTTCCGGTGGCAGCTCCAGCCAGAATTATTAAGCTGCCGGGACTGCCCGCCCTGGCTCTGACCTCCCTGTCAGCCGGCAAAATACCCACACACATGGCATTTACCAGCGGATTGCTCTCATAGGCCTGAGAAAAATTGAAACTGGACCTGACCGTCGGCACATCAATTCCTTTTCCGTATGAAAGAATACCGTCAACGGCCTCGACCGCCAGCCACTGAGAACGTTCCGACTCTAACTCTCCCAGACATATAGCTCCCAGGGCTGCAGCCGGTCGGCTGCCCACCGAGATAACATCCCGGGCTATTCCTCCCAGCCCGGTAGCCGCTCCTTTAAAGGGGGCCACAGCCGAAGGATGGTTGTGACTTTCAACCTTGAAGGCAGCCGCCAGCCCCTCTCCCAGATCAACGATACCGGCATTTTCTCCCGGCCCCTGTATTACCTTTTCTCCCTCAGATGGAAGCTTTTTTAAAAGCCGCCGGGAGTTTTTGTAGCTGCAGTGTTCTGACCACATCACCCCGTACATTCCCAGTTCCAGCCGATTGGGTTCTCTATTCAAATCGGAACATATTTTATCATATTCCTCTGCTGTCAATCCTTCCTGCTGCCAGTTGCCTTCCGCATCCGTCATCTCAGCTCACTCCTTACTGCTGCTAAATTTATTTTTCTTTTTTAATCCTCTTTAGAATCTCCTCGTAACCGGCCATTACCCCTCCCATTTCCTGCCGAAAACGATCTTTATCCAGCTTTTTACCGGTGCTGACATCCCAGAGTCTACAGGTGTCAGGGGTTATCTCATCGGCGAGCTTGATCTCCTCCTGATCTGTCCGGCCGAATTCCAGTTTAAAATCAACGAGATCTATCCCGGCTTCAGCTAAAAATTGCTGCAGGACATTATTTATCTCCCTGGCTTTAGATCTTATTTCAGCCAGCTCTTCCTTATCGGCCAGTTCTAAAAGCTTTATATGCTCGGAGTTCAGGAGTGGATCACCGAGCTCATCGCTTTTATAAAAAAATTCGATCACTTCCTCTTCGAGTTCGGTTCCTTCTGCCAATCCGGTCCTTTCGGCCAGGCTGCCGGCGACGATATTTCTTACCACCACTTCCAGAGGAAAAATATCCATCTTTTCGACCAGCATTTCGTTATCGCTCAATTTTTCCAGGTAATGAGTCGAAATGTTTTCTGCTTCCAGCAGTTCAAAAAATATCATTGAAATTTCGGTGTTGAGTTTTCCCTTTTTTTGCAGGCTGGCTTTCTTCTCTCCGTCAAATGCTGTAGCATCATCTTTGAACTCCATGATCATTTTCTGTTTGTCTTCGGTGGTATAAAGCTTTTTGGCCTTGCCCTCATATAGCATATCCTTCTTTTGCATACATTTTTCCTCCCGGAGAACAAATTTTACAGGCGTATAATTTAAATCTATCGGTAAATTTTATAAGTCCAGCTTTTCCTCCCAACCGGATACGACTGCTTCTGTCTTTTCCACAGAACGACCGATATAACTTTCAGGATCCCTTATAATTTGCTGCTGGTCGGCGGTGAAATTCTGCCAATAATCAGCCAGTTTATCGCTTTTCACGACCAGATCCTGAAGATCAACCCCCTTCTCTCTAGCCTCCATACTCAGAACCCTAACAGCTTCATGAGCATCGGGATGACCGTGATAGGCCAGAAGAATATAAAGGGGTTCGGCAGCAACCAGATCGGAATTGAGATCGTAGTTTTCCCTCATGCTTTCGGCAAAAACACTGAACTTCTCCATTACCTTTTGCAGGCGGTTGATAGAGATATGGAAAGCGGCCAGTATTTCGGGTATAAACCGGGAGGAAGCAGAATTGGAAAGATCACGCTGGTGTTCGGATATCTGGTCGTTATATCTGGTCACCATCCGGGCGGAGAATTCTTTCCACATACTCTTAATATTTTCGTAATTGATGGGGTTCATCTTATGAGGCATGGTCGATGATCCCACCTGGCCCTCCTCAAAATATTCACCCACCTCGCTTATTTCCGAGCGCTGCAGATGCCTCATATCATCGCTGAGGTTGGCCATAACACCCATAGCCGACACTAAGCCGTGGACCAGATCGAGAGTAAATTCGGGCTCGACAATCTGAGTTGAATGAGAGGCGGGTTCAAGTCCCAGCTCCGACAGGACCTCTTTTTCGAATTCTTCCGGCTCATCCAGAAATAAATCGATGGCATTATAAGCCCCTACAGCTCCTGAAAGCTGCCCTTTGAGCTCATCCCGGGCTCTTTGAATCGTCTGAATTCTGCCTCCCAGTCTGCTCACATATTCGCTCAGAGCAAAGCCGAAAGTAATCGGAACAGCATGCTGACCGTGTGTTCTACCTATCTGCAGCGTATCTTTCTCGCGCCGGGCGATAGCCATGAGCTTTTTCTGCAGATCTTTTAGTGCTGGTAAAATCTCCTCTTCGATCGCTTCTTTATAGCGCAGAGAATTGGCGGTGTCGATTATATCGCTGGAGGTGGCCGTAAAATGTATAAAAGGCCGGGCTTTTTCCGACACTCTCCTCTGCAGACAGTTGGCCAGAGCCCTAATATTATGTTTCGTCTTTTTTTCCTCTTCATAAACCTCAGCGGCAGTTACCTCTTCAGCAGCATCTTTCACCTGCCTGTAAACATCATCATCACAAAAATCAAATTCGGCCAGCTTTTTCACAAGAGCTGTTTCAACCCGCAGCTGATAATCAACTTTGGCGGATTCAGAGAGGTAATCTCTCAGCTCGGATATACCTTCCTTGGCTGCATAGCGATGATCGAGCGGGTTTATATTATCGAATCTCCCAATTTTCTTATTTTCCTCACTCAAATTTTTCTCGCTCACTGCAGATCGCCTCTTTCCATCTTCTCGGCTGTATTTAAAACTTCTTCTCTCATGCTGTCTTTATAATCTCTAATTTTTTGTCTCGCCTTCTGATCTGCCGTGCCCAGAATTTGCACGGCTAAAATGGCGGCGTTTTTTGCGCCATCGATGGCCACTGTAGCCACCGGAACCCCACCGGGCATCTGAACAATAGATAAAAGGGAATCTTTACCGCTCAAAGTCGAAGTCTTAACAGGAACTCCTATAACGGGAAGTTCGGTGACAGCTGCCATCATTCCGGGTAGATGTGCTGCCCCGCCGGCCCCGGCAATAATGACCTTCAAACCTCTTTCGACAGCTTCCCGGGCGTAATCATACAATCTCTCCGGAGTGCGGTGAGCTGATACCACTGTCATCTCATAGGAAACCCCCACCTCATCCAGAAATTCAGCTGCATCTTCCATGACCGGCAGATCGGAATCGCTGCCCATAACTATGCCGACTTCAATGTTGTCTTCACTCATAATTTATTCCTCCTTGCCGTAGATATCTATTTTCTGGCTGGCCTTTTTAGCCTTTTCCATAGCTGCAGCCGCATTAGCCCCACGGGCGGTCAAATGGCCCATCTTGCGGCGCCTGTAGGCTGTCTTTTTGCCATAGATGTGAACTCTCGCCTTATCGACTGCCAGAGCTTCTTCCAGGCCGGCTATCTCAGTCTTACCTCTTGGGTTTTGCCCCAAAAGATTGTTCATGGCGGCAGGACTGATCAGCTCTGTGCTGCCCAGGGGAACATCCAGTATGGCCCTTATGTGATTTTCAAACTGCGAGGTATGACAGCTCTCTATGGTATGATGCCCTGAATTATGAGGACGAGGGGCGATTTCATTGATGAGCACCCGCGGCTTTTCATTTTCGCCCTCTATCACAAACATCTCTATGCAGAAAATGCCGACAGTCTCAAAAAATTCAGCTATATCCCGGGTCAATTTGTGGACTTTCTTACGCGCTGGGGCTGAAATTTCGGCCGGAGCCCGGGTTTTAATGAGTATACTCTTTTCATGGACATTTTCAGCCAGCGGATAAATTCTGTTTTCTCCCCCCGGACGCCGACAGATCTGGGCCGATATTTCCTTTTCATAGGGGACAAAACGCTCAGCCATCAAAAGCCGCTCCCCTCCGTCAAGCTCCGAAAAAGCTTCATCTATTTCCTCGCTGCTGTCGACTCTAAAATTGCCCTGACCGTCATATCCTCCGCGGCAGCTTTTCAGCATGAAGGGAAAACCAAATCTCTCAGCCGCAGTCCTAAGATCATCACCATCTTTAACCTCGGTATATTCCGGGACGGGTATTCCCTCTTCACTCAATCTGTTTTTTTGTTCCAGTTTATTCTTTATCACCTGCAGATTCCAGGGATGGGGATATATTCTCGCCCCCTGTCTGGCCAGTTCGGAAAGTGTATCTGCATCTATATGTTCAAATTCGTAAGTCAGCAGGTCAGATCTCTCAGACAGAGCTTTGATAGCTTTTTCATCGTGAAAATCAGCAACAATATGATCATCAGCCAGTCCCGCAGCCGGACAGCCAGGAGCAGGATCGAGCACAACAAAATACAGATCCAGCCTGCTGCATTCCTGTATCATCATCCGACCCAGCTGGCCGCCTCCGATTATACCTATGATTTTTTCTCCCATGAACGTCAAATCAAACGTCCTCCTTCCTCAATCTTTCCAGTGCTTTAGCTCCGATATCCGGCCGAAAATGAGCGTCGGGAAAATTGATCTTATCAACTCCCCGGTAGGCTTTATCGAGGGCGTATTCGAGATTTTCGCCCAGGGCTGTGACTCCCAGAACTCTGCCGCCGGCTGTCAAAAGCTGATCTTCGGCTTCAGCTGTGCCCGCCTGAAAGACAAATCTATCATCAGCCTCAACCCTGTCTATGCCTTCTATTTTTTTACCTGTTTCATAATCGCGGGGATACCCGCCGGAGGCCATAACCACACAGGCAGCCGCTTTATCAGACCACTCCAGGTTCACTTCCTCCAGCCGGCCCTCTGCAGCAGCCTGCAAAACCCCGGCCAGATCGTTCTCGAGCAAAGGCAGCACGACCTGGGCTTCCGGATCTCCAAATCTCACGTTAAACTCCAGTATATAGGGATCTTTGTTCTCCTTTATCATCAGTCCGCAGTAAATTACTCCCTTAAATTCTATACCTTTTTCTTCCAGAGCGGCAAGAGTTGCTTCTATAACCTCGCTCTCAATTCGCTCTCTCATTTCAACATCCACAAGGGGAGCGGGGGCTATCGCACCCATACCTCCGGTATTGGGTCCTCTGCCACCCTCATAGACAGCTTTATGATCCTGCGAGGATACCATCGTCTTATAATCCTCGCCGTCGACCAGGGCCAGGACAGAAGCCTCTTCTCCCTCCAGTTTTTCTTCGATAACTATCCTATCTCCCGCCTTACCGAACTCCCTCTCTACCATTATCTTCTCGACTGCTCTCCGGGCTTCCTTTATCTCGCTGCAGACAAAAACACCTTTACCGGCAGCCAGGCCATCGGCCTTGACCACTACAGGAGCTTCTCTGGATTGCAAAAAAGAATCAGCCGAATTAGCATCGGAAAAAACTCGAAAAGGTGCGGTGGGTATTTCAGCTTCCTGCATCAGGCGTTTGGCAAAAACTTTACTGCCCTCCAGCCGGGCAGCCCGACTCCCGAGGCCAAATATCAGCTGGTCTGCCTCTCTGAATTTGTCCACCAGCCCATCAACCAGAGGTGCCTCGGGGCCGACGACCGTAAGATCTATTTTCTCTTCAAGACAGAACTCGAGCAGCCTCTCATGCTCCCCGACACCTATATCGACATTCCAGCCAATTTCAGCCGTTCCCGGATTGCCCGGAGCACAGTAAATTTCATCGACCTCTGAACTTTGATTCAGCTTCCAGACCAGGGTATGCTCCCTGCCGCCGCTGCCTGCCACCAAAATCTTCATGCTGATTTTACCCCCTTATAAAATATAAAAGCCAGACGGATAGGCTCCCATATAATTCTGAGAGAAACCTACCCGTCTGGGCTTTTATCCCTGCGGTGTTGATAAGCATCGCTCGGACCCCTGAGAAATTCTGAAGAACTGACGAATTCCTCCCGGCCCCCTAGACGCTCTTGCTCTCATAGGCAGATAGTTTACGGCTATCTGGTAGAAACTTGTGAGCCATATCCTCACAACTATATGAGATACTAACTCTCTTATAAAATTTTCTATTCAGCCAGAATTAATAAAGCTCAGATTATAAATAATACAGGGTCTTTTTGAATTTAATTTTCGGTCAACAAGAAGAACCAGAAACAGTTTTTATCCCTGCAAATTCATTCTATCAAATTGCTCGTTTTTTATCAAAAACTAAATACCGTCTCCCCCCGAGAGATCAATCATCAGAAAATTTCTCCTCGGGTGCATCGATCTCCGCTGCATAGGGCTTTATGTCCAAAAGCGGAGTCTTATCGATAGCATCCAGGCCGGTGACCAAAAGCTCTCTCCCCTGGCGCTCGATAAGCTTTACCAGAGTCACTCCGATAGGATTGGGTCGGTTGGGGGTTCTCGAAGCGAAAAGCCCCCTCACTCCTCCGTATCGGCGCGGTCCGATAAGAGTATAATCATCTGACTTATGAAGGTGGAATACTATCTTTAGATATTCACTCTCTTCGATGCTGTCGAGCCCATCGGCATATTCCTCATCCACTATCACTCTGCTCTCGGCTGCTTTGAGCGTATCGGGATCTTTCGTCTCGGCAAATTCATTTCTTATAATTCCTATTGGGGAAAATTCCAGCAAAATTTATCCTCCTCAATTCACAGAAGATAAAATGGACCTTAAATCATACTGCTTTCTGGAACAGATAATTCATTAAATTCTGGGGCGATAATTAATCCTCTCCAGCGGCAGCACCGGCACATAGTTTAAAAGGGTATAGATGAAGAATATCTGTACAGGCATTATTATGGCTCTGGCAACCAGTCTGGCCGGTAAAATTGCCCAGAATGCATCGCCGAACATAATTGAAAGCCAGAAGGTATTCATGAAGACAGAAACGATAATATCTGTGACCAATAGAGTTATAACAACCTTTTTGAGGCTCACTCTGTCAAGCCTGACTTCTTTGAAAAGATAACCGGGTATAAAACCCAAAAGGGCATAACTGAGAGTAAATCCCGGAAAAAAACCACCCATGGGATTAATTAGTATGCCGACCAGATCAGCAACAACCCCGGTCATAGCACCTCCCAGCGGCCCCAGCAGCATTCCTGCCAGGTAAAGGGGAGCATGATCAAAGGCTATTCTGATTGTCCCACCTATCATGAAAGCGAAAAATCGAGCTAGAATAATACTTATGGCCGCCATAAGGGCCATTATAGCTATGCGGTGAACTTTCATTCTCTGCCCAACCTCCGATTTTTAAAATGGATGATCAACTTTCCAGCAAAAACTAATTTTTGATCTTTCCAGAACTAAATCAGAAAAATCCATTATCTATGCTATCAGATTCCGGGTTCCCTGTCAATAAATTCGACTCAGGGCTTGTGTATAGATATGCCGTGAACGTCCTCGGCTGCTTCCATGATCGTTTCCGGCAGAGTAGGATGAGCATGAATCGTATCCGCCAGATCACCTGCGGTACTGTCCAGAGATAAAGCTGCCGCTCCTTCGCCGATCAGTGAAGAGGCACCCAGGCCGCAGATATGAATGCCGAGAATTTCATCGGTCTCCTCATCGGCGATAACCTTGACAAAACCTTTTCTCTCCCTCTCAGCCAGAGCTTTACCGTTGGCCTGATAGGGAAACTCTCCCACTGCTATCTCAGTTTTATTCTCTGCCTCCGTTTCAGTCATGCCCACGCTGGCAATCTCAGGAGTGCAGAATACCACAGCCGGAACAACCTCATAATCCATATTTTTATCACGCCCTGCCGTACAGGCAGCGGCCACAATTCCTTCCTGGGAAGCTGCATGAGCGAGCATATAATCTCCGGTAACATCACCGATAGCATATATATTATCCTCGCCCGTACGCATTTTATCATCAGTGTCTATCTCCCCGTTTTCTCCGATGATAATTTCAAGGTCCTCAGAGATTTCCGGTGGTGTTGGAGTTCTCCCCGTGGCCATAAGCAGGGTATCGACATGCAGAGAATCTTCATCACTCAACTCAACCCTGAGCTCATCATCTTTACCGGTTTCTTCTATTCTCTCGACGGTGGTGTCGGTATAAACTTCTTCAAGCTCCCGCGAGAAGGCTTTCTCTATATTTTTAGAAAGATCATGATCCATATTGGGGAGAAGCTGCGGCAGCATCTCGATCAGATAAACCTCGCTTCCCAGCTCGGAAAATATAGAAGCAAACTCCACCCCTATATAACCGCCGCCGACGACAGCCAGCTTTTCAGGAATTTCATCGATCTGCAGAAGTTCTCTGCTGGTCATAACCCCCTCCAGCTCTGTTCCCTCTATCGGAGGAATTAGAGGCTTGGAACCGGTGGCGATGATAATATTTTCTGCTTCTATCAAAACATCCTCTTCCTCTCCTGCCACCAGCACCCTGTTTTCCTCCTCCAGCCGCGCTTTACCCTCTATAACTTTTATATTATTTTCCTCCAGCAGATACTCTATACCTCCAGTCAACCGGCGAACTATACTGTCTTTTCGTCTCATCATATTTTGAAAGTCGATTTCATAATCATTGATCTGAACTCCAAAAGAACGAGCTCGTTCAATATCACGAACAGCTTCAGCACTTCTCTTCAAAGCTTTT
This sequence comes from Halarsenatibacter silvermanii, assembly GCF_900103135.1. Taxonomy (NCBI): domain Bacteria; kingdom Bacillati; phylum Bacillota; class Clostridia; order Halanaerobiales; family Halarsenatibacteraceae; genus Halarsenatibacter; species Halarsenatibacter silvermanii. Next base: position 45,595 of record NZ_FNGO01000014.1, read on the forward strand.
GTGGGAATACATCCGTGATTTAAGCAGATACCACCGATATCTTCCTTTTCTATTACGACCACATCTTTGCCCAGTTGAGCAGCTCTAATAGCGGCCACATATCCTCCCGGACCTGCGCCTATGACAGCAACTTCTGTTTTCATGCATATAACCCCCTTATGTACTGATCTAAAAACATCAGCTTTTTTTCTTCCAATTATTTTCTTCTGGTTGTGAGAAAAACCTCCTTCTTTTGCTGATTTTATACTCAAATTTTGCCAGCATCCGGCAGCAGGATATAATCACTTATTCAAGCAAAAAAAAGCCTGAAATCTCCGAAAAAAGTGAATCCTTTACGGAAACTTCAGGCTCTGATAATACAGGATTTAGTTATGCTTATAATGTATCAAAGCTCATTAATATCGATCTCGCAGTAGAGTGGTTCTTCCTCTTTTTCCGGATTTCTATCATAATAAAGGCTGAACAAGTAAATCATAACTCCCAGGACCAGATATCCCAGGGTGATTCCCTCAGCAAAATAGGTTCCCAGTTCCGGAGCATGCATGAAACCAAAACCCGACAGCAGAAAACCAATCACCAGCGTGCTGACAGCCTTCTTCCACTTCCGGTCTATCACAAAGACTGTAAAAGCTCCCCAGACTAAAGCGGCAAACATGGCACCTTCCGAAAGGGCCTCAGCAGCCGGGAACATCTCACCGAATTCTTCTGGATTCAGGCCATGGAAATTGGTCACGATAAAATCAGCTACTACAGGGAACATAGCCACCACGACCGCCGGAGCATGTCTGGAAGGCACGGAGACAAAAGCCTGAGCCACCATGACTATACCAACGAATACCAGTATGGGAGCTATAACGGGTAGAGGAATTATTTCAGATATGGCTCCGATCAGTCCCAGAAGAGCAGCTATGGCAAATACAATACCGTTTAATATGCTGTAACCGCGGCCGGCATTCATCTGCTTGGCCCCCGTCGACGCGATATAAACCGTGGTCGGAAAAACTCCGCCGAAGAAAGAACCGGCTATGGTGCCCAATCCATCAACTAACTGACACCTTTTAACGCTGTAATCATCACCGCAGGATGCCATCGCCTCTACATTGTTCATGGTTTCCAAAAGATTATAAAGCTGTATAGGAATAATGACAGCCAGAAATGCTGTGGCAGCCGTAAATAATTCGGTCGAGCCGGTAAGCGGAGCAGAGGTTGGCAGGAAGGGATATATGCCGAGCTGTTCCATTCCCTCTCCCACGGCTGCCAGATCTGCCGCTCCAAATAAATAAGCCAGTAACGTACCGACAATGATGGCAAAAAGCGAAGCCGGAATATTATAGGGCATCTTCTTTTTAGCTATCAGACCGATAATTATAATTCCCATGACCAAAAGACCGACTATCGGCATTTCATAAGTTGTAAAAAACATCTCACTTCCGATAAGAGTAAAGGCTACTCCAGCTAAAGCTCCCAGCATAGCTGCCCGGGGCAAATTGCGCCTTATCCAGGGACCAAAAATGCTGCCCAGAGCTTCGAGCACACCTCCCAAAAAGCAGGCTCCTACCCCAATTTTCCAGGCCAGCTCGGCATCTCCGTTGGCAAATTCCAGGGCCGGGCCCATAATTCCAAATAAATAAATGAACATGACCGGCGTTGAAATACCGTAAGAGAGAGCAGTAACATCTTCTCTACCCTCTTTTTCCGCCAGCTGCCGGGCCATTCTGGAATAATAAAGATTGCCAAAAAGAACAGCGATGGCAGCTCCCGGAATTACCCTGCCAAATACTATCCCGGCAGGATAACCCAGCTCTATCATGGTTATTGATATTACTGCAAAATTAGCCAGGTTGTTCTGAAAAAGGGCGAAAAAACCATCAACGTCTTCCGCTTTAAAAAGCGGATAATCTACTGCGGGCATGTTTGGCCTCCTCCATAAAGTAATAAATATATAAATTTACTTGTTACGTTGTTCGTTACTGAGATGAATTTTCCTTCCGTAAAATAAATTTTTATCGGTCAACAGAAAATTATACCTGTATACAACCTCAATTTAAATTGACAGGACGTGAACCGAGTAATTAAACATATTAAAAAGGGCCCCCTTTGCATCGGGACCCGGTTAATCTATAACTCAGTTTTTCGAGAATAGTATTTCAAAAGGTCAGTTTGACTGCACTATCATCCCAGCCAGAGAGAATCAGCGATCTCCAGCCCTCTCTCCTTCGAGCTTCGCGTTTCACCGCGGGGACAGGTGCTGGACCGCCAGCCGGTCAGACCGCCCAGAGTTACACCGATATTTTCAAATCCTTCCCTTTTCAGAAGCGAAGCTGCAGTCATCGCGCGCAAACCGCTGCCGCAAAAGACATAAACTTTGACATTTTCGGGAATCTCCTCATAATGATCCGGAAGCTGGGTAATGTGAATATTTATCGCATCTTCTATTTCTCCTTCTTCCTCCACCTCATCTTCCGATCTAACATCCAGTATCCGGCAGTCCTTCGGACCTTTCATGATTTCGCAGAGCTCTTTCACCCTGATAGTCTCTATGGTCTCACTGCTGCGGGCCTGCATATGCCAGGATATCATACCTCCGGATAGATAACCTTTGATATTATCGAATCCGGTACGGTAAAGGTGCTTGATCTCCTCTTCAGGATATCCCTCATCGCTCACCAGCAGTATGGGACTGTCTGTATCTACGAACCAGCCAGCGAAGCTGGGAACATTGTCCTTCCAGATCGAGAGCGAACCAGGAATGTGAGCACCGGCAAAACTAACCTCAGTTCTGGTATCGATAACAACAGCCCCTTCGTCCTGGATATCGGCAAACTCATCGGGGGAAAGTGCTTCAGGACGTTTTTTTTCGGAAAGAAAAGGAGCACCGGTGAGGTTCCATTCTTCCATCCGGTTGAAATAAGGGGGATACTCGAGCATCTGTCCCACTTCTTCGATAAATTCTTCCCTGCTTTCGTATTGAAGGTGGGGATTTAAATTTTTCTCAATTCCAATCGTTGTCCATTCCCTATCAGCTATAGCGCTGGCACAAACAGAACCGGCTCCGTGCGCCGGACAGAGAATAACTTCATCTCCCAGCGGCAGGATTTTATCATAAATAGAATCATAAAGATCTCCTGCTGTCTCTTCCAGCTTTTCTTCACCCAAAAAATCGACCCTGCCTACATCTCCGGCAAAGAGCACATCGCCGGTAAATACCATCCAGGGTTCTCCTTCATATCCGTAAAGAACATAACTGAAAGAGCCGGGGGTATGACCGGGTGTATGCAGACCTTCCAGCAGAAGACGTCCGATCTCAATTTCTTCACCTTCTTCCATCGGCTGACCGTACTCATAATCGAGATAGTCATCAGCCCTCCAGATCTCCGCCCCGGTCTTCCGGGCAATTTCTTTAGAGCCTATCAGATAATCTTCGTTTCTGTGAGTCTCCAGCACATAATCGATAGTAAATCCTTCGGCCGATGATTTATCGAGGTATACCTCCACATCCCGTCTGGGGTCTATAACTGCCGCCTTTCCGTCATCGCCTATAAGATAAGAATTGTGGGCCAGTCCAGGTGATTTGATCTTTTCAAATAACAAATAATCAGCTCCTTTTTGTGACTCATCTTTTTAAACTAAATTTATTGGACAAATTTTATTTCTTTTTCCTAAAGTGGAGGATATAATAACATTTTTAACAGCTAATTGCAAATTATTATTGAAAGATTAGAGGAAAATAAAGTAAATAAAAAGTACCGAAACTCCAGCGTAAAGCACAGTCATGGGAAAACCAACTTTCATGAAATCCCGGCTGCTGTAATCACCGGCATTCATGAAGAAAGCATTAACCTGATGGGTGGGTAGTAAAAAAGAATTAGAAGCACAAATGCCGGCCAAAAGAGCCAGAGAGCGGGGATCAATGCCCGTCTCCTCGCCCATTATCATCACAAGCGGCACCAGCACAACTGTTGAAGCTACATTGGACATAAAAAGCGTTAAAAATGAAGCCAGCAGTGCTACCGTAACCAGAATGATCGGAGCAGGACTTCCCGCCAGAACCTCCAGCAGCCGAGAGGCAAGAAACTCCGCCGTACCGCTTCTCTGCATGGCCGTTCCCAGAGGGATGAGACCCGTCAGCAAAAACACTGTCTGCCAGTCGATAGCATCGTAGATCTCCTTGAGAGGCACTGTCCGGGTAATCAGCATCAAAGCCGCCCCGGTAAAGAGAGAAAGGGAAAGCTGAAATCCTAAAATCACCAGCAGGATTGATACCGCAAAAGCAGAAAAAGCCAGCCAGGGATTTCGGCTTTTTTTCTTTTTTTCGGAAAGGGAAGTCAGAGCTATCAAATCCTCACCTCTGACCGCTTTCTTGATGTTCTCTATCAGGCCGAAAAACACCAGAATATCCCCCGGCCTCATCTTGAAATCGGAAAAATCACCGGATATAACCTTCTCGCCTCTGATGAGTTTTATAGGGTTTATGCTGTAATTTTTGCGCACCGCCAATTCGCGCAATGATCTGCCGGTAAAATCCGAACCTGGTGGTATCAGCAGTTCAGCATAGCCGCTGACTTCCAGATTTTCACAGGTTTTATCCATGCATTCCCCGGCTTTTACATATTCCAGGGAAAAATTTCTGGCAAACTCTGCTATCTTTTTTTCCGTCCCTAAAACCAGCAGATTTTGACCTTCAAAAAACCTGGTAAAGCGCCAGGGAGCGTATTTAACATCCCCTTCTTCTTCCAGAGCGGTCAGCACCAGACCAAAATCTGCCCACATCCTGGAGCTTTCCTGAGTCTGGCCTATCAAAGGACTATCCTCGAGGACCCGACACCTAAAAATAGAGGTTTCCAGGTTCCAATCCCGAACCAGCTGTTTCTGTTTGTCCTCTTCATCCTGTAAAACTTTACCTTCTGGCAAAAATTTTTTCCCCATTAGTATCAGATATATAGTGCCGATCAATAGCAGAACTATTCCGACAGGAGTTACCGAGAAAAGATGAAATGGATCTTTATCCTGCTGCATCATAAGATCGTTCAGTATAATCAGGTTGCCCGAGCCTATCATGGTCAGATTGCCGCCCAGAAGAGCAGCAAATCCGACCGGCATCAGAAGCTTTTTCAAAGAAAATCCAGTTTTGCTGCTGATCCTCCTGATGATGGGAAGATAAAGGGCAACCACACCAATGTTCTGCATAAATGCGGAAAGAAAGCCGGAAGTCACAGCCAGGGCAGAAATCATGCGATTTTCGCCATCACCGGCCAGTTCAATGATGGGTCCGGTTAGTTTTCCGGTAGCCCCGGAAGCCTCCAGTCCATGGCCCATTATCATCACCGCCATTACCGCTATAACAGCATTGCTGGAAAGGCCCGCAAAAGCTTCCATCGGCTCTATCAGGCCCAGCCAGGGTAAAACCAGCAGTATTAAAATAGCAGCTATGTCCACCCTTAAAATTTCGGATACGAACATAAATATAGCCGCTGCCAGCACCAAAAGTGTAAGAGCTATGTCATAGGACATTTTTTCTCCTCACTTCTTTTTATATTCCTGCTCATCCTTTTTCTGTGGTCATTGCTTAAAAGCTCTTAAAATATATAAAGAAGAAGTTATCTCCTCATATTCAGCATCTAGACCTTTATCCCGACAGACATCTGCCAGTTTTTCCGGCTCAAAGAAATTTACCGGCTCTCCAAAAAGGCTCTCTCCCACCCGGACAAATCCGGTCAAAAAGCTGCCGGGAAGAAATTCCAGTATATACAACTCCCCCTGTTCATTCAAAATTCGGGCGACTTCGGCTATTGTATCATCCACTCTCTCCATATGATGCAGAGCATCCGCTACCACCACATAATCGAAGATTCCGGAGTTCATGGGTAAGTCATCTCCGCTGGCCAGCACATATTCAGTCCGGGGATGACGGTCTTTCTTCTCTGCCCTTTTCAACATGCTTTCAGAACTATCAGCCAGCGTCACCCCAACCTTTTCGGGAACATACTCGAGAAGCTGCCCGGTCCCTCCGCCCAGATCCAGCAATTTATCTCCGGACTGTGGCTCGATAACTTCCATCAGCTCTTCCAGCGACTCCCCGTGACCGACAGCCTTCATAGCCAGATCATATAAAGGAGCAGTCAGCTCAAAAAAACCCATAAGATCACCACCTCATCAATGAGTACCTGCATAAATATACATTAACATTTTGATCTGCTTTATTAATTTAAAGTTTAATGCTTCCTGATTCAAATTTAACATCAATAAGTTATTTTTACAAGTATTAATTTAACATTAAAATTAAAGAATCAAAATCAAGCTATCCTTCTCTCAAAAATAAAAAAAGCCCCGGTTTACCCGGGGAAATAATACGCTGGTCTGTCAGCTATAATTTATCTATTTTTATCAGTCTTATTTTTCTTAGATTATGCGGTCATAAATTTCTTTCAGATCTTCTTTATCAGGTACTTTCATGGTGTTATCCGGACTGCCGCTGTCCAGAGCATCTTTTGCCATCTTATCCTTCTTTTCTTGAAAATCTTCCTCACATACTCCCTGTTCGCAGAGGCATGGAATTCCGATATCATCGCAGAGATCTCCTATGGCTTCCACACCTTTTTCTGCAGCCTCTTCAACCGACAAATCATCTGTGTTTACTCCCATAGCCTCGGCCACATCGGCAAATCTTTCAGGCGCACCATCCACAGCAAATTTCATGCACTCCTCCAGCAGCACAGCATTGGAAAGACCGTGAGGAATGTGAAAGCAGGCCCCTATCGGTCTCGACATGCCATGAACTATGGTCACAGAAGAATTATTAAAAGCCATGCCGGCTTCCATAGCTCCCAGCATCATTTCCGAACGGGCCTCCATATCGTCACCGTCTTCACAGGCCTTTCTCAGATTATCGGCAATCCTTTCGATGGAAGAAAGAGCGAAATTATCTGCCAGAGGCTGATGATTTTTCGAAGTATAAGCTTCCACCGCATGAGTTAAGGCATCGATGCCGGTGGCCGCCGTTATCTCTTCTGGCACAGTCAGTGTAAAGGTTGGATCGACTACAGCAGCATCAGGCATAAGCTTTGCATCACCGATCAGCATCTTTACGTCATCGCGGGTATCATGGATTATCGTAAACTGTGTTACCTCTGAACCTGTGCCCGCAGTTGTGGGAATCGCCACAAGTGGTGGCGTATCGTTATCTATAACTCCCAGTCCCTCGTAATCTCTTATGTGACCGGGATTTGATAAGACCGCCCCGATAGCCTTCATCGTATCTATAGGACTGCCCCCTCCCAGGGCCAGCAGAAAGTCACAATCTTTATCCTGATAAATCTCAGCTCCATTTTCCACATGAATGTCCTTGGGCTCGGTGTTTATATCCTTATATACCGCATAATCAACACCTGATTCCTCCAGGGCTTTTTCGGTTTTTTCCAGATAACCCTGTTCTTCCATGACATGATCTGTCACGATCAGAGCTTTTTCGCCCATTTCACCCAGCTTATCCTGAGATTCGCCCAGAGCGCCCTCTCCATAGAATATTTCCGGTACTGAAAGAAACTGATTTGCTTCCATTATTATCCTCCTTTTTAATTATTGTTATAGTCAGGATGGATTAGACTTACAATCAAGATCTCTCCATCTTTTATGAACACCATTTAATAAGCATTTTCGAAGATCTCAATTATATCCTCTTTATCACCTTTGCGCGGATTGGTGCCAGCATTGCCATCCTCCAGGGCCAGTTCAGCCATTTCTGAAAAGTCCTGATGCTTAACATCATATTCCGATTCACTTAGACTGGTGGGAATACCTATATCTTCAGAAAGCTGTCTTATAGCATCCAGACCCGCTTCAGCAGCTTCACGCTGGGAGAGAGTTTCGGTTCTGACTCCAAATATCTCAGCTATCCGGGCAAATCTATCAATTTTTGCTCCCAGATTGAACTCTTCCACGTAGGGCAAAAGAATAGCGTTGGCGATTCCGTGGGGCATATCATAAAATCCGCCCAGCTGATGAGCCATGGCATGAACATAACCGAGACCACCGTTGTTAAAAGCAAAGCCTGAAAGTACCGAGGCTTCGGCCATTCTTGTTCTGGCCTGCAGATCATCGCCGTTATAAACGGCAGTTCTCAAATTATCAGCTATCAGCTCCATCGATTTCACAGCTGCAGTGTCGGTAAAGGAATTGGCTCCGGTCGATACATATGTCTCCAGAGCATGAGTTAAAGCATCCATTCCCGTCGCAGCGGTAAGTGCAGGAGGTTTGCCCAGCATCAATTCGGGGTCATTAATAGAAACTTCCGGCACGTTGCGCCAGCTTACGATGACAAATTTTACATGGGGATCCTGTGAGGTGTCAGTTATAACGGCATGTCGGGTTACCTCGCTGGCCGTGCCGGCGGTGGTATTGACGCTTATGATAGGAGGAGTTTCATTTTCCAGCATCTCGATGCCGGCATAATCTTCATAAAGATCACCATCATGGCTCACAGCTACCCCTATTGCTTTACCGCAGTCATGAGGACTGCCTCCTCCTACGGTGACTATTAGATCGCAATCCTCCTGCTGATAAATTTCTTTCCCCTCAGCAACATTTTTGTCTTTGGGGTTGGGCTCGACTCCGGAGAAAACGCTTACTTCCAGTCCGGCTTCTTCCAGATTTTTCTGAACTTTATCAACAGGTCCTGATTCCATATTGAATAGGAAATCATCGGTCACCAGCAGCACCTTTTTAGCTTCCAGCATCCTGGCTCTTTCACCCACAACTTCTACACTGCCCGGCCCGACAAAGTTGACACTCGGCAAAAGATAATCAAAAAACTCCATGAGTAAATACCACCTTTCAATTATGTGTTTGCTGACCAATATTTGCTGACCAATAAATGACCTAATAAGGGTTTCTGTCCTGAGTTTTCAAATTTCCGATTTCCCTGACTTAGTGCATTTTATCTGCCGGTTTCCGGGTTAAATACCTCCAGAAACGACCGGCAAAATTTTGATGCTATCGCCTTCTTCCACCTTTGAATTGGGACTTTTTTCCCGGCCATTTACAAGAATCAGATTGATTTCATCCTCGGGAATATTTAACTCTTCTATAACTTCGTTCAAAATTATCTCGTCGGATTCTTCAGATTCTATTATCTGCATCTTATTTTTTTCTTCAGGATAGTATTTAAGGTTTCCCAAAAGCTTGACCTCAATTCTGGCCATATAAATTCACCTCGGCAGCAGATTTATTTTGGCTCATTGAGCACCTCATTTTCTTTTAATTTTTCTACTTCCTGCTGACTGTAATCCAGAAGTTCAGTTAACACTTCTTCATTATGCTCTCCCAGCTTGGGCGCATGTGTTTCAACTTCACCCGGAGTTTTTGAAAGTTTGAAAGGAGAACCGGTGACCTCGACTTTACCCAGATCGGGCTGTTCCACTTCTTCAATCATATTGCGATAATTTATATTATCGTCATCTACCACATCATCTATTCTGTTCAGCGGCGAATAGGGCAAGCCGGATTCTTCAAATATTTCTATCCATTCCTCGGTTGTTTTTGTCTTCATAACTTCTTCCAGTCTGGAAACCAGTTCATCGAGATTTTCACAGCGCAGTCGATTATCTTTGAACTTAGGATGATCCACCAGTTCTTCTTTGCCTATGGCTTCACAGAACTTTTCCCAGAGCCCATCGTTACCTATAGGAGTGATTATATAATCATCTTTGGTGGGAAAGCTCTGGAAGGGAGCTATATTGGGGTGGGCGGTGCCAAGAGGCTCGGGAACTTCTCCTTTTATAGTATAGCGGGAAATTGCATTTTCAAGTATCGAAACCAGACCATCGACCATAGATATGTCGACATGCTGTCCCTCTCCAGTTTTTTCACGATGCCAGAGAGCCGACAGTATTCCGATGGCAGCCTGGTGACCGGCTACAATATCACCTACTGAAGTTCCAACCCGGCAGGGCGGCCCGCCTTTTGGTCCTGTAATGCTCATTAGTCCGCTGTAAGCCTGAGCCACCATATCGTAGGCCGGTTTGGTGGCATACTCGGGCAGAGCATCATGGCCAAAACCGCATATGGAGCAGTATATTATATCCGATTTAATCTCTTTAATCTCCTCATAGGAAAACCCCAGTTTTTTCATCGTGTTGGGCCGGAAATTCTCAACGACCACATCTGCGCCGGCGATCAATTTCCGCAGAATCTCCTTGCCCTCTTCAGTTTTCAAATTTATCGAGGTGCTCTTTTTATTGCGATTTAAGCTCACAAAATAACCGCTCTGCTCGTCTCCTTTTTCGTCCGGCTCGAAAAAAGGACCGAACTCCCGCGAGTCGTCGCCGGAAGGGGGTTCAATTTTGATAACTTCTGCCCCCATATCTGCCAGCATCATCGTGCAGAATGGGGCGGCCAGAACATGACTTAAGTCGATCACTCTGATATCATCTAAAGCTTTCATGGATTATCCAAACCCCTTTTCTTAATGGTTTTCTTTTTCACAACTTTTTCTCTAACTTCACAACTTCTTATCTAACTTTCGATATCGAGATCGAAATTCAGCAGATCAACGGTTCAGATTCATCCGAAGATCGAAAGCATTACACCTGCCGCCACGGCAGAACCTATCACTCCAGCCACATTAGGGCCCATAGCATGCATCAACAAAAAGTTAGAGGAGTTCTCTTCCTGTCCCACTTTTTGTACTACTCTGGCAGCCATAGGCACGGCCGATACTCCCGCCGCTCCTATCATGGGATTTATTTTGGCATCACTTAAAAAGTTGAATAATTTGCCCAAAAAGAGACCTGTGGCGGTACCGAAAGAAAAAGCCAGAACTCCTAAAAGCAAAATCGCCAGGGTATCTGTTCTCAAAAATACATCTGCAGCAGCGCTGGCGCCAACCCCCAGACCCAGAAAGATCGTCACAATGTTTATGAGGGCATTCTCAGCCACTTCGCTCAGTCTATCGACCACGCAGGCCTCCTTGAATAGATTGCCCAGCATGATCATACCCACCAGGGGAGCTGCATCGGGAACGAGCAAAACTACCACCAGTGATACAGCGATGGGAAAAATTATCTTTTCCCGCTGTGATACCGGACGCAGCTGTTCCATCTCGATCTTTCTCTCTTCTGCACTGGTAAATAACTTTATTATGGGCGGCTGTATTATGGGCACCAGGGCCATATAAGCATATGCGGCCAGGGCGATTGCCCCCAGATAATCAGGAGCGAGCAGAGAAGAGATGTAGATTGCAGTAGGACCATCTGCTCCTCCGATAATTCCTATAGAAGCTGCTTCCGGACCGGTGAATCCGAGCAGGATAGAGCCGATAAATGTGAGAAAAATGCCGAACTGAGCAGCCGCTCCCAGAAGCGCGCTTTTGGGGTTGGCCAGCATAGGGCCAAAATCCGTCATCGCTCCGATGCCCAAAAATATCAGCGGAGGAAAAATCCCCAGATCCAGTCCGTAATAGAAATACTGGAACAGTCCGGCCGGATCATCTGCAGCTGCTTCTTCCATCAGCCCTGTCAGGGGCAGGTTCACCATCATCATGCCAAAACCTATAGGCAGCAGCAGAAGAGGTTCGTACTCCTTGACAATCCCCAGGTAAATCAAAACCAGGGCGATCACTATCATAATAATCTCGCGCGGGCCCAGCACTACCAGGCCTGAGCTGACTAAAAAATCGATAAAAGCCTCTGTCACTTTTTTCTACCTCCTCATCCTGATTTAACAAATCAATCATGAGAACTTCCAGTTATAGCCCGGTCAAAATTGACGCCGGATCTATTCAATGGTCATAACCGGATCGCTGGCATCAACTGATTGATCTTCGGAAACCAGTATATTCTTAACACTGCCGCCTGTCGGAGCATAGACTTCATTTTCCATCTTCATAGCTTCTAATATCATGATCAGCTCGCCTTCAGAGACCTCATCCCCCTCGCCAACTTTGAGTTCCAGGACAGTTCCGGCCATAGGAGCTTCTACCTGACCATTGGCTGTTTCGTTTTTGGAAGCTCCCCCGCCGGTATCTCTTTCTTCATCATTATCCTTAGAAGCCATTTTATTGTCTTTTGCCGCAGTACTGTTGCTGCCGGAATTTTTCTGCGGTGAGCTGTCTTTTTGAATTTCCGCTGTTTCCCTTGAAGATCCATACTCAGATATTTCTTCTACTTCTATTTCATAAGTTTCACCAGCAACTGTAACTTTAAATCTTTTTTTAGAGCCCAAAAATATCCCTCCCTGCAATAGATTAATTAAATCAGCCTTTTGCGATATTATAATATCTTATATTAATCGATCCTGTTTTCCTGAGCCTGCTGCATCATCCAGGCTGAGATCGGCTGATTTCCTCTGCTGACACGCAGTATTCTAAAATCTTCTCCTTCTTCCTGATAATAAGAGCGGACTGCAGCCATAATAGCTGCCATTATCTCCGGCTTTATCGCACCTGTCTTTTCAGCTCCCCCCGTTTGTTTTTGAGCAGTTTCTTTTTCTTTGGAGGTTTCCTTTTCAGACTTAGTCGGCTCTTCGGTTCTGTTTTTTGCAGGCTTATCCGACGATTTTGAAGACTCTGCTGCGACTATCTCGATTCCTTTTATCGTCACCAGCAGAAGCAGCAGTATGCCGAAAACTATCGTCATTCCTAAAATCGCCACCTGACCTCCGGCAAATAACTGATCGAATACGCTCATTTCTGCAAGAGCTTCTGGATCCTGAATCAATTCCAGCGGTGACATCTAAATTACTCCTCCTTTTCTGCCGCCCTCTTTAAACAGGAAAGTTTCCGTGTTTTTTGGCAGGTAAACTCTGCTGCTTTTCCCTTATAGCCTCTAGCGATCTGATCAATTGAGGTCTTGTGTTTTCAGGCTGAATAACATTATCCACATATCCCAGAGAAGCAGCCTGATAGGGGTTGGCAAAATTATCTCTGAATTCATCTATTTTCTCCTGTCTAATCTCTTCCGGATTATCTGCCTCTTCGATTTCCCGGCGAAAGATTATATTGGCCGCTCCCCGGGGACCCATGACAGCAATCTCCGCTGTAGGCCAGGCAAAAACATAATCTCCCTCCATGTGTCTGCTGCTCATGGCGATATATGCTCCTCCATAAGCCTTGCGCAAAATAACATTTAACAGGGGGACTGTCGCTTCGCTGTAAGCATAAAGCAGCTTGGCCCCATGACGGATAACGCCGCCGTGTTCCTGCTCAACTCCCGGCAGATAGCCCGGTACATCAGTAAAAGAGAGCACCGGTATATTAAAGCTGTCACAAAACCTTATAAATCTGGATCCTTTATCGGCCGAATCGATATCAAGACATCCAGCTTTAACCGCCGGCTGGTTCGCCACTATGCCGATGCTGTGTCCTCCCAGGCGGGCAAATCCCACGACAATATTGCGGGCAAAATAGGGCTGGACTTCCAGAAATTCTCCCTCATCGACCACCGGTTTGATGACATCCCTGACATCATAGGATTTCTGGGGCTCATCGGGCACAATGCTGCGCAGCTCTTCCTCCTTTCTGTCCAGAGGATCTCCATTTTCCTCAAAAGGAGGCAGTTCTCGATGATTATCAGGAATATAGCTCAAAAGCCTGCGTATGCGGTCAAAGCATTCTTCCTCGCTGTCATCCAGAAAATGCGCCACACCGCTGCGTCGATTATGAGCCATTCCTCCCCCCAGTTCTTCGTGGGTTACTTCCTCTCCTGTAACCGATTTTATTACATCTGGACCGGTCACAAACATCTTGCTGGTGCCGTCAACCATAAAAACAAAATCGGTAAGAGCCGGTGAATAAACCGTGCCGCCGGCGCAGGGCCCCAAAATTGCGGAAAGCTGAGGTATCACTCCGGAGTTGATAGAATTTCGATAGAAGATATTTCCATAACCCGAAAGAGAAGCAACTCCCTCCTGTATTCTGGCACCGCCGGATTCATTCAACCCTATCACAGGCGATCCGGCTTTGGCGGCTTCGTCCATAATCTTACAGATTTTTTCAGCATGCATCTCTCCCAGCGAACCGCCCATAGCTGTAAAATCCTGGGCGAAAATATAGACATTCCGTCCTGAAATCGTTCCTCTTCCAGTCACGACTCCCTCTCCGGGTATTTCTTTTTCGTCCATACCCAGCTGCTGGGTTCTGTGCTCGACAAAGGTACCTATCTCCTGAAAACTGCCTTCATCCAGCAGCATATCTATTCTTTCACGAGCCGTATACTTGCCGCGCTCGTGCTGTTTGGCTATCTTCTCTTCTCCGCCGCCCTGTCTAATTTTTTCTTTCTTTTTTTTCAGCTGTTCTATCTTTTCATCCATATTTTCAAATCACCCTTACTTTATAATACTCTGGCAGAATGCTCTTCTATAAATAAGTGCACACCCCTGCCTTTCGCCGCCTGCTTATGCTGTCGATTTGGGAGGTTGTATGCATTGAAAGACAGTCTGAACTAAGGCAGGGATATGCGGTTGATCACTCAGAGTTAGGCCTTTCAGTTCAGCTCTTTTTATTCAGCCAGATATTCCAGGCCGAGGCTTTCCAGTTTTTCTTTTTCGGGAATGCCTTCCTGGCTCCAGCCCCGCTCTTTGTAATAATCATTGAGAATTCTACCCAGATGAGGCAGGTTGCCTCCCGATCTGCCCGTCTCTCTATCATGACTTAAAAGACGGGGAGCCAGCTGATCATCCTTGCGGGAGATTCCCTGCTTGACATTGTACATTCTCTTCATATTATGCAGCCTCTCACCGGTTTCAAAAATATCATCCACATCAAAATCCCAGCCGGTTACCAGGTTGACCCAATCTGTAAAGTCTTCGGTGGTTACTTCGCCCTGTATCAGGAATTTACACAGACCTAAAGCGTTAAAGAGATTCATGAAATTCTGTATAACTGCTGTCAGCTCTCCTTTGTTTTCGTGGTGATGAGGATCGATTTCTTTTTCAAAGCCGAAGTTTTCCGGGGGATAGGTGCCCGATTCTGCAAAATAACTGAGAGCTTCCAGGTGACAGGCACCTCTGTTGGCAGTGGCGTAATTCCCGGCCATGCTGGTAAAGGCCCTGGGATCATGGAATGCATAGGAAAGCCCCTTGGTGTGAACGGCAAACTCCTCTGCTATGCCGCCCAATTCTTCAGCAGCTCTTTTGACACCTTTGGCCAGTACATCACCTATATCCTCTCTGGCCGCAATTTTCTCTATCAATTCCAGAACTGCCTCTCCATCTCCCCAGTCAAGTTTAAGACCTCCGGTATCCTCTTCAGTTATCAACCCTTTTTGGAAGCTTTCGATGGCCATAGCTACTGCATTGCCGGTTGAAATAGTATCCAGTCCATATCTGTTGCAGAGATCGTTGGCTGCGCATAGATATTCCGGATCGTCATTTAGTACCATGGAGCCGAAGGCAGCACAGGTCTCGTATTCAGGTCCATGACCTTCCTCGCCTTCATAAGGACCAACTCTAACTTCTACATCCTTGCCGCAGCGGATCGGACAGGCATAACAGGAATAATGACCGGTTACCAAACCAGTTTCATCCAGATTCTGACCGGAAATTTTCTCAGCACCTTCTACCCAGCTGCCCAGAGTCCAGTTCTTTATGGGTAGGTCGCCATTTGCCTCAACGCCCATAACACCACCGGCTGTGCCAAAATTGGTCAGGCCTTCAGCTTTATCCTGAAGCTCAGGAATGAACTGCTTTAAATGATCGTTCAGGCCATCTTTATCATATAGTGTCGGCTTTTTATCTCCAGTAACAGCTACAGCTTTGACATTTTTTGAGCCCATCAAAGCCCCCATACCGCAGCGTCCTGCCGCCCGGGTTTCCCTGCCGCCGATCATAATTCCGGCTATCAAAGCCTGATTTTCACCGGCCGGACCCAGACTGGCAACCTCAAATTCTTTTCCGTTTTCCTCTTTAATTTTCTTCTCAGTAGCGTACACATCTTCTCCCCAGAGATCTTCAGCGTTTTTGATCTCGACTTCATCTTCATCGATCAGCAGGCTTACCGGATTAGAAGCTTTGCCGGTTAGTATCAGACCATCGTAGCCTGTTTTCTTCAGCTGGGAACCAAAAAATCCACCAACAGTAGATTCGGCCCATATTCCTGTCAGAGGAGATTTGCCCACCACAGAAACTTTGCAGGCCGTGGGGACTCTGGTGCCGGTCAGCATGCCTGCCATAAACATCAGAGGAACTTCCTCTGATAGTGGCGACAGATCAGGATCAAATTCAGTATTCAAAATCCAGCCGGCCAGTCCGCTGCCGGCAAAATATTTTTTATAATTTTCCTCAGCGATTTCGATCTCTTCCTGTGTCTCTTCACTCAGATCAATTTTGAGAACTTTACCGTGGTAACCGTTGCTCATTTGAATAACCCTCCTGTTGATTATCAGTGATATTGCTTTTGTATGCATGTATCCACCCAATATATATGCATTTTTCGTTCCAGAATTGCCCAAAATCGAAAATTAATTTTCAAAAACGCGGCAAATCGTCCTGGCTCAGCCAGTTACAGGAATCTTGATCTGTTGATCTTGCCCTAAAAAAATCGGAACAGATAATTTTAAATCGTCATCGTACATGTTTATATGCATAAATTTATGTGCAGCCGGTGCCTTTGTGTTGGTTTTGATGTGCAGAGATGATGTGGATAAGATCCAGATAGTAAACCCCCCCGCATAACGGAGGGAAATATAAGATAAAATCAGGTATGACATTTTTTGAAAGACTTTATATTTGAAAGACTTTATAGCTGTTATAATCAATCTTGAATCCCAAATTTGTCGAGTTTATTATAAAGGGTGTTGCGGTGAATTCCCAGTATTCTGGCAGCCTCGGTTTTGTTGCCCCCGGCAGCTGCCAGCGCCTGTCTGATACAGCGCTTTTCCGTTCTCCGGACCAGCTTGCTTAAGTCCAGATTTTCTTTTTTGATTTTTACAGCATCCTCTGACTCCAAATCATCCGTTTTGAAATCTTCGGTCTGCTCAGTTTTTGCGCCAGCTTTTTTTTCTGCATCAGTAGTGCCGGTTCCGTAAGTATCATCGATGCCGGCAGAAGAAGTCAGTATATCAGGCAGATGCTCGGGTTCGATCATTTTACCTGAAGAGAGGTTTACCGCTCTCTCCAGAAAATTATAAAGTTCTCTGACATTGCCCGGCCAATCATAATTTTCCAGCAGTTCCAGCGCCCGGGGGCTCAATTCGTGCCTGTCCTCATTTAACTTTTCAGACAGTTCGGTGAGTATATGATCCGATAAGATCGAGATATCCTCTTTTCTTTTTCTGAGCGGTGGTATCTGCAGTCTGATAACATTTAGGCGGTAATATAAATCCTGACGAAATTTCCCTTCCGCCACCAGACTCTCGACATCTTCGTTGGTTGCCGCAATCACTCTGGTGTCGATTTTCTTTCTTTCCGTGCCCCCAACCCGCTGTATTTCTCTTTCCTGCAGAACCCTCAGGATCTTGGCCTGCATTTCCAGCGGCATCGAGGTTATTTCATCCAGGAAAATGGAGCCGCCATCGGCCAGCTCAAATTTCCCCGGTTTGCCGGTCTCCCTGGCTCCAGTAAAAGCTCCCTCTTCATAACCAAAGAGCTCAGATTCGAGCAGATTTTCCGGTATAGCTGCACAGTTAACCCTCACAAAAGATCCATATTTGCGGGCTCCGCCGCTGTGAATTGCATGAGCAAACATCTCCTTGCCCGTCCCGCTCTCACCGTTGATCAAAACGGTGGAATTGCTGCTGGCACAATTCTCCGCTATCTCCTTCAAATATTCCATTCTCTCATTTCTGGTAATTATGCTGGAGAATGTATATTTGGCTTCCTGTCGTCTTTTCAACTCATTTTTGTATTCATCCAGTTCATTCTCAACCACTTCCAGCCTCTGAGCTAAAGCCTTGACCTCACGGGCATCTTCGAATAAGATTTTGCCGGCCACACCTATTAGCTCACCATCTTCCTTCAGGGGGATTCTGCTGGTGATCATCTCCTCTCCCTGAATGTTCTGCAGATGGCCTATCTCGGCATCGCCCGATTCCGCGATCAAATGAAGTCTGGTATTATCTATAACTTCAGTAACATGCCTGCCCTTTACCTCTTCAGCTTCAAGTCCCAGACACTCCTCATAGGCATTGTTAAAATCGGTAATATAACCGTCCGGATCTACAATTACAAGCGCTTCGTAGGCATTATTAAACACTTTCTGCAGTTTTTTTAACTGCTCTTTAAGTTTATCGACCTCTTCTGATGTAATTAGTGTTTCCAGTTCACTCTGAAAAGCAGTTTTCGCATGAAAATCAGCTTCTGTAAATTTGTCCAGAACAGTTATACTTTTGATATATCTTTTTTCCTGCTGGCTCTCAGAAAAAAACTTCTTTTCAGGGCAAAACTGACGACATTTATATTTTCGATCGCCAAGCTTTAGGACCCCCTCTCTGTATCCGGAACTCCCCTGCTGCTCAAAAGATGAAATTTTCTCCTCGATGCCGCTCTCGGTCACATTTTTATTCCGATCCAGAATATCTTTTATCCAGGAACTGATAAAAATCAATTTATCTCTGCTGTCAACAACAATTATCCCCATATTAAGCCCCCCTCAGATCTTTCAAATAGCTTTTAGCCAGAATTAAAATTCACTGGTTTCAGTCGATGCTTCTTATTATATCATATAAATCCCCGCAGAGAAAAAAATTTCATTGTGAGCGAAGCTTGATATATTCCAGTATAACTAAATAAGATTTTTTACACACCTATTTACCAGCTGAAGTCAGGAAGACCCGTAAAACCTGTCTTGTAATTACTGCAAAAATATTCACACACTTATTTTTCAGAATTTCCGGGATCTTTTCGATTTCCTTTCCTCTGAATTAACCCGCTGCTATCAGTTTAGCTTTACAAATTAAAGCTATTCAATTATAATTTACTATAAGGATTACACAGTTAGACTAAAGCCTGTTTAGCTATTTTTTCCGTAATTTTAAAAATTTGTTACGTTGCTGCGTTAAAATATAAGGGGGCGATGAACATGGGGAATAAGAAATCCGCTATAGATCTCAACTGTGATATGGGAGAAAGTTTTGGAGTCTACGAACTGGGAATGGATGATCAGGTTATTGAATACATATCCTCGGCCAATATAGCCTGCGGTTTTCACGCTGGTGATCACAATGTCATGAAAAAAACTGTCGGGCTGGCCGCTCAAAATGAGGCAGGGATAGGCGCCCACCCTTCATTGCCCGATCTCAATGGATTCGGCAGAAGAAAAATGGATATCAGCCCGGAAGAGATCAAGAATATATTGACCTACCAGATTGGAGCCCTTTCAGCCTTTGCTCGCTCGGAGGACTGTACTCTGCAGCACGTTAAACCTCATGGAGCTCTTTATAACATGGCCGCAGAAAATTATGAGCTGGCGGCGGCAGCAGCCGAAGCAGTCAAGAACATAGATGATGGACTTATTTTTGTGGCTCTGGCAAATTCTGAACTGCTCCGCGCTGCTCGGGATGCCGGACTCGATGCCGCCTGCGAGGCTTTTGCCGACCGCGCCTATACTTCTGACGGCACCCTTGCTTCCCGCAGCCTGGCGGGTGCTGTTATAGAGGATGCCGAAAAAATAAAGTCCAGGGTTGTGAGGATGGTCAAAGATAATGAAGTCAAAACAATCGATGGCAAGATAATAGAGGTTGAGCCCGATACGATCTGCGTTCACGGCGACAACCCGGAGGCTTTGGAGATTGTAAGGGAACTGGTTCAGACACTGCAGGATTCCAATATAAAGATAAAACCCATGAGAGATATCCTGCAAAAAAATTAAGGATCTTCTTGTTATCAGTTGGTAGATATCGAATAAGATCGGGGAAAAATTTCATTGTGAACGAATCTTTATATCTTCCAGTACAACTAAATGAGGTTTTTGACACACCTATTAACTAACTGAAGACAATAAGATCCAAAATTAAATTTGCTTTTGTTCTATAAATCCAGGCAAAGCTGCGGGAAAGGAGGTGTGAAATGGAGGCCCCGGGAAAAATGAGCAGCGAAAATCCTGCCAGGATAAGGAGATTGATACGCCGAGGAGAAATCAACCAGCCCACTCCGGGACTTGCGGAAGAATATTCCCAGGCCAACCTGGTAATATTGCCGGAAGAATATGCTTTCGAATTCTTTCTTTTTTCCTTTCGCAATACCAAACCCTGCCCTCTGCTCGATATTCTCGAAGCAGGAGAGGTAAATCCGCCTTCAACACCCGGAGCCGATATAAGAACAGATCTGCCTTCCTACCGAATTTATCGGCGGGGAGAGCTGCATGAGGAAACCGACAGCATCAAAGATTACTGGCGGGATGATCTGGTTTCTTTTCTGCTGGGCTGCAGCTTCACTTTTGAGCGCGCCTTAAAACAGGCCGGGATTCCGATAAGACATCAGCAGGAAAATAAGAATGTGCCGATGTACATAACAGATATCGACTGCACGCCGGCCGGTGAATTTTCCGGTCCTCTGGTGGTATCTATGCGGCCGATGCCGGGAAGATTGATCTCCAGAGCAGTCCGGATAACTTCGGCCTATCCCGATGTGCACGGAGCACCGGTACATATCGGGGCGCCAAAAGAGATCGGCATACAAAATCTGAACGAACCTGATTTCGGTGACAGAGTAACTGTAAAGCCGGAAGAGTATCCGGTCTTCTGGGCCTGCGGTGTTACTCCCCAGCTGGCGATCAGAAAAAATGCACTGCCGCTGGTTATAACCCACTCACCCGGCCACATGTTCATAACAGATATAAAGAATGAGGAGTTGAGCAGAGATCAGCCTGCATCCGGCCAATTTGTTTAATCATCGATAAAAATCTGAAAGCAGCAAAATTAATTATCTCGTCAGGAGGGATAAAATGAATCTTATCGAGCGTTTAAAACAGATCGGTCCAGGAGCTATGGTAGCAGCAGCCTTTATAGGTCCGGGCACTGTTACAACCGCAACAGTCACCGGGGCAGATCACGGATTTGTGCTCCTCTGGGCGGTAGCTTTTTCGATACTGAGCGTGATCGTTCTGCAGGAGTTCAGTGCCCGGCTCGGTATAGTCAGCGGCGAAGGCCTGGGAGAGGCCCTCAGAAAAGAATTCAGCAATCCTATCATAAAATTTATAGCTGTCTTTCTGGTCGTCGGGGCTATCGGAGTCGGCGCTGCCGCTTTTGAAACCGGAAATATTCTGGGAGGTGCCATGGGACTGGCCACCATAACAGGAGTCTCAGAACAAATATGGGGACCGGTCATCGGTCTGATCGCTCTGGCCATCCTCTGGACAGGCAAATACGAACTGGTCGAGAAAGTTCTCATCGGTCTGGTAGCTCTTATGAGCGTCTCTTTTGTCGCTACCGCTCTGATACTGCGCCCGGACATGGGTGAAATAATGGCCGGTCTATTCGCGCCCTCTCTGCCGGAAGGAGAGGGGCTCACGCTGGTTATAGCTTTAATAGGCACCACTGTAGTTCCCTATAATCTTTTCCTGCATGCTTCCTCTGTCCAGGATAAATGGCAGGGAACAGAAAATCTGAATGCCGCCCGTTTCGATACAATTTTCTCAATCATAGTGGGCGGAATCATCACCCTGGCCATAGTAATAACTTCAGCAGCTGTAATTCACGGAACCGGAATGGAGGTGGCCGATGCCGGGGATATGGCAGTTCAGCTAGAACCCACCCTGGGCCGCTGGGCCAAATGGTTTTTTGCTATCGGCCTGTTCGGGGCCGGCTTTTCCTCAGCTGCTACCGCTCCCCTGGCCGGTGCTTACGCCACTGCCGGCGCCCTGGGCTGGAAACGAGATCTGAAAAGCACCAAATTCAGAGCTGTACTGCTCATAATCCTGCTGATAGGAGTTATCGGCTCGGCCATGGGAGCTGATCCGGTCCAGCTGATAATATTTGCCCAGGCGGTAAACGGTATTCTGCTGCCTATCTCGGCTGTCTTTCTGCTCTATGTCATGAACAACACTGAAAAGCTGGGCGAATACACTAACGGAACTTTTGCCAACATAATCGGCGGGATAATAGTCGCTATCACAATAATAATCGGCATCATGGAACTCATGGCAGTTTTTGGCGGCTGATCAGCTGATCTGTTGCCGATACAATAATCACCGCCTAAAAGTCCGCGCAGTTTAGGAGGGGCCAGTCTTAACCGGCTGGTCCCTTTCCAGTGATCTGACCCGGGCAAAGGAGGTCTGCAAAGATGCCCTCTTTTAAATTTGTGGGAGACAAAGGCATTCTTATCGAATTCGCCGGGGAAATATCGAAAAAAATCAATGAAAAAGTCAGAAGCATGGATCATTCCATTCAAAAAGCCGATTTCAACGGGATTCAAGAAATCATTCCCACCTACCGCTCTCTTCTGATTCTTTTCGATCCTCTGAAAGCGGATAGGGACATGCTTATGCAGAGAATAAAAGAGCTCGATTATCTCCTCGATTCAGAAAATTATCCTGAGCCGCGGCGCATGATCATCCCGGTGAAATATGGGGGGGGATTCGGCCCCGATCTCAGTTTCGTGGCCGATCATAATGATCTAACCCGGGATGAGGTCATCGATATTCACACCGGCCAGGACTACAGAGTTTATATGCTGGGTTTTACGCCCGGTTTTCCCTATCTGGGCGGCATGTCCAAAGAAATAGCTGCTCCCCGGCTGGAGAGCCCGCGGGAGGAGATATCAAAAGGAAGCGTGGGAATAGCTGGAGATCAAACCGGCATCTATCCTCTCGACAGCCCTGGCGGCTGGAGATTGATAGGCAGAACACCGTTAGAACTTTTTGCTCCCGAGCGGGAGAACCCCATACTTTTCAAGGTTGGAGATATCTTAAATTTCGAATCCATCAGTCAGGAGCGTTATGACAAACTCCGGAAAAAAATTGCCGGGGAAGAATTTGATCTCGCTTCTTTGATCGAAGGGTGATAAAATTGGGTAAAATAAAGATAATAGAGCCCGGTCCCCTTACCACTGTCCAGGATCTGGGGCGACCGGGTTTTCAGCGCTACGGCATGCCGCAGGCAGGAGCCATGGACAGTTTTGCCTGCCGGACAGCCAGCAGATTGGTGGGAAATGAAGATAATTCTGCCGTCCTGGAATTTACCATGAAAGGCCCGACCATAGAATTTTTGCAGCCGACAGCGCTGGCCGTTACGGGCCCAAATTTCAAGCCGCATCTCAACGGCTGCCTTATCCCTCAGTGGCGCTCTATTTACGCAGGTTCAAAAACTGTTTTGAGCTTTCCATCGAACCCTTCTGGAGCAGGAGGGCGGGGTTATATAGCCTTCAAAGGGGGGATAGATGTTCCCCGGATCATGGGCAGCCGGTCCACCTATATCAAAGGGGGAATCGGTGGATTTAAAGGCCGACCACTGGAAGAAGAAGATGTGCTGATTGTGAAAGAAAAGGCTCAAAAATCCGACTTTTCGGATGCTTATCTGCCCGCAGCGAACAGGCCGGATTACGACACGGAAATCACTGCTAGAGTAATTATGGGGCCGCAGGATAAAAATTTCTCCAGCAGCGGCATAGAAAATTTTCTGGGCGGGAACTTCACCGTCACCGCTCAGGCCGATAGGATGGGTTATAGGCTGCAGGGGCCTTCCATAGAACATCGAAGAAAAGATAGTGCCGATATAATTTCAGATGGTATCCCCCCCGGAGCAGTACAGGTTCCCGGCCATCAAAATCCCATAATCATGATGGCGGATCGTCAGACCACTGGCGGCTATCCCAAGATAGCCACGGTAATAACTTCCGATCAGGACAGAATAGCCCAGCTTAAACCGGGTAACATTATAAATTTTAAAAGAATAAAAGTCGACCGGGCTGACGAACTGCTGCAGAAACGAGAAAAGAGACTGGAAAAAATCCAAAGAAGCAATTTGAAGCTGATAAGCGATAATTTTTACAGAATAAAAGTTGAGGGCCACGATTTTAACGCCAGAGTTGAAGAGATAGAAGCCTGAAGCTACTCGAGCAGAGTACCGAAGCCAGAGATTTTGTTTACAGGCGCCGACAAAACGAGGCCGGTATCGGGTTCTTCCAGATTGCCGATCTCCTCTTCAATAATTTCGAATGTTTTATCCACTTTTTCTTCTTCTACCACCGTAAAGATTATGTTATTATGGTTTATAGTTCCATCCCCTCCGGTAAGATCGCTGAAACGCGAAAAAATAGAGGTTTTGTCGGCCATCATATGGCCCATCCCCCGACCATCAATAACTGTCGCCCCCGGAATACCCTCCTCATAAAATTTTGATAATATTGGTCTGACAAAATCCGGATTTTCTATTACGGCTAAAATCAGTTCCATTCAGATCCCTCCTCTCCTTTTTTATCGCTTTTTTTAACCAGGGAGTTTTCTTAAACCAGGCAGCATTATGATCATTTTTCTCCAGATATTTGCTTTTCGGCGGCATTACTCCTGTTGGACAGACAGCTATACCCTGCTCTGGCTTTAGCTTAAAACCGGCTTCTATTGTCTGATCATCTGCCAGTCTGCATACAGCTGATCCTGCCTGAATTCGGGGAAAATGTATTCAAAATCGCCAACCTCCCTGTTTCATCCTGCTCATATTCTGAAATCAACATATCAGCCGAGTTATTTTTTTATCATTATATCACATAATCGTCTTGATATCAGGGTTTTTGGACGAGTTTCCCTGGCCTGTCGTTTGCAAGGTTAAATGCACTGTTTTTTGTTGTTTTAAGGTTGTGGGGTGGGTCCCTTCCCTTTAAAGGGAAGGGCAATATCCATATTTTTCTATTTTTTCCGCGTTCCTTACCTCATATATAATTAAGCTGTCTGCAGCTCTTTTTCATATATTTCTTTTGAACTCGTAAATCCGAACATCTTCCTGGGATAATTATTCATCCATCTCTGTATCTTTTTGACCGCTTTCTGGCTGTATTTCTTTAAGCTTTCTCCTTTGGGTATAAATCTTCTTATCATCTTATTTAAATTCTCATTACTG
>NZ_FNGO01000015.1 GCF_900103135.1 Halarsenatibacter silvermanii
CTCTCCTCCCGGCGATACGTTGACGCTTATCTTGCCCTCTGAGGCTTCTTCCACGTATTCCTTGAAGGCCATCATCGAAGCATGGTCCTGCAGATAATCATCGGGCGGACTGGGATGGGCGGCTGTGATCTCGATGGGGTCAAGCCCCTCCAGATCTACATCAACAGAATCCATGCCTGTATGCGGCATGACAGCTTCTGTTATACCACCGCTTATTAAAACTGCGGAGATAACCAAAAGACTTATGAACAGCGCTTTTTTGCCTGCGAACATATTAACACTCCTATTTTTAATTTTATTTTGCTCGAAAGATTGATTGCTGTTACTCCCCGATTTTTGGACGTTTTGAGTCGACTTGTAGCAGCCGATGAACTAATTGATAGGACAATAAAATTAAATCTGCTTTGCTAATATGTTAATAAGCTAAAGTTATCCGGCAAAATTTATCCACCTCCAGATTAATTGCTGCAGGAGCTGAAGTCAATATTATTCCAGGGAATGAAAAGGACCAGCAATTAACACAAAAGAAAAATGTCCTTTTATGTATTCATACACATTATTATAGCAGAAGATCGCCCCGGAAAAAACCATTATTTTTGGTTTTTATCCGAAACATAGCGAAGTGATACTGGAAAATTTCATTGTGAACAGAGCATCATAGCTTCCAATAATAAGCAGTGTAAATATGAATATGATTCGATAGCCTGAATCCAGATAAAAATTTACAGGCACCGGCCCAATTGTCCGATTAAAACTGCCGTCAGGCAGGAATCCTCGAATAATGAGCCGGTGCCCGATTAAAATCGAAAGCGGGTTATTTAAATCTTTTTTATAATTTATCCCTGTAGATTCTCCAGAATGGATCTGCAGAACTGATCGGCATCAAAGCCGAAGTATTTGCCCACCTCTTCCCCGGGAGCGCTTCGGCCAAATTCTTCCATGGACAATATCATATCATCCGAACCTATAAACTGGTACCAGCCCTGACCCACTCCCGCTTCTAACACAACTCTCAGAGAGGAAGTCGGACTCAGCATCTCTTCATCCTCCTGGAGAGAGCGGAAAAATTTCTCTCTATCAGGCACGGATATAACCCGGGCTTTTACGTCTTTTTCCTCCAGCCTGCGGGCGGTTTCCACGGCCAGTGAAACCTCACTCCCGCTGGCCATCATAATTACTTCCGGATCTGCAGCTTCTTTGAGCACATAACCCCCGCGGGAAATTTCCGGCTCGCTGTCCTTTTCCAGATAGGGCAGCGTCTGACGCGTAAGTATAAGTGCGGTAGGGCCTTCTCTGTATTCCAGCGCCTGCTGCCAGGCCTGACAGGCTTCTTCGCTGTCGGCCGGCCGAAGAACCTGCAGGTTGGGAATCAGGCGCAGCGATTCCAGATGCTCAACCGGCTGATGAGTCGGGCCGTCCTCCCCTATAAAAATCGAGTCGTGAGTGAATACATAAATATTGGGCAGCCCCATCAAAGCTGCCAGTCTTATAGCAGGCCTCATGTAATCAGAAAACACCAGAAAAGTGGCTGCAAAAGGTCGTATGCCCTCATGGAGCGAAATTCCGTTGACGACTCCGCCCATGCCGTGCTCGCGCACACCGAAACGGAAATTACGACCGGCAAAATCATCCTCCTGAATCTCGCCCATATTTTCCTGGTAGGTTTTGTTCGAGGGCGCCAGATCAGCAGAGCCTCCTACAAGATAATCAATCTCCTCCATAACGGTGCTCAATACTTTGCCGGCGGATTTTCTGGTGGCGGTGTCAAGTTCGAGATCGAGCTCCTCCAGGCTGCCATACAGACTTTCGGGAATTTCCAGATCGTGGGCACTCTGCCAGCTCTCATGCAGATCGGGATTAGACTGCTGCCAGCTTTCGAACTCATTCTGCCAGGAGAGATATTCGTCGTTGAGCTCAGCCCTTCTGTCCCGCCAGAATTCCCGCACCTCATCAGGTACATAAAACTTTTTCTCAGGAGGGAATCCGATGTTTTCTTTCAGCCCCTTTATCTCTTCTTCTCCCAGCGGAGCCCCATGTGAACCTGCGTCCCCTTCCATGGTGGGCGCGCCCTTAGCGATTTGAGTATTTACCTCGATAAGGGTGGGCTTATTTTTTTCTTTTTGAGCTACTTTTACAGCCTCTCTGAGTTCATCGTAGTCATAACCGCTGACCGACTCGATCGTCTGCCAGCCAAAAGCATCGAAACGAGCGGGCACATCTTCCGTGAAAGTCAGATCTGTGCTTCCCTCGATAGAAATCTGATTGGAATCATAAAAGACTATCAACCTGCCCAGGCCCAGATGTCCGGCCAGCGAACCGACTTCAGAGCTGATTCCTTCCATCAAATCACCATCGCTGGCCAGGACATAGGTGTGATGATCCACTATTTTATGTTCCTCCGTATTATAACGTTCGGCCAGCATTCTCTCGGCAACAGCCATCCCCACAGCGTTGCTCAAGCCCTGACCGAGCGGGCCGGTGGTGGTTTCAACTCCCTCTGTCTCATTGGCCTCGGGATGACCCGGGGTAGGAGAATCCAGCTGACGGAAATTTTTTAAATCCTCGAGGGAAAGATCATATCCGCTTAAATGCAAAAGCGAATAAAGCAGCATCGAACCGTGACCGGCTGAAAGTACGAATCTGTCCCGGTCGGGCCATTCTGGCTCCTCCGGATAATGAGACATCACTTCGGCAAACAAAAAAGTTCCCAGCTCTGCACATCCCACCGGCATACCGGGATGTCCAGAGCCAGCCTTTTCTACTGCATCAACTGCAAGTCCTTTGACTGTATTTGCTGTCTTTTGTAGCATCTTCATTTCCATTCCCCCTTTATTCTTGAGCATCTTCCCAATCCGAAAGGAATCTCTCTATACCTATATCGGTCAGCGGATGGTCGGTCAGTTTTTTCAGTATCTCATAGGGCAATGTTGCAACGTCGGAACCGAGCTCGGCTGCTCTCATCACATGACGGGGACTGCGCACGCTGGCGGTCAAAACCTGGGTCTCAAAATCGTAATTATCATAGACCTTACATATCCGCTCGATCAATCTCATCCCGTCCTTGGAACGATCATCCAGCCGGCCCACAAAAGGACTTACGAAGGTGGCTCCCGCCTTGGCAGCCAGAAGCGCCTGTGAGGGTGAAAACACCAGAGTGACATTGGTATCAATTCCTTCCTCGGTTAAAGCTTTGACCGCTTTCAGCCCATCCTCCGTCATGGGAATTTTAACCACTACATTATCCGCCCAGCCGGCCAGTTCTCTAGCCTCTTCTACCATCTCGCTCGCTTCCAGACTGATAACTTCGGCGCTGACCGGCCCATCTACTATAGAGCAGATCTCTTTAACCCTATTTTCAAAATCTCCTCCTTCGCTGGCAACCAGCGAGGGGTTGGTCGTAACTCCGTCTATTACCCCCATCTCAACCGCCTCTTCTATCTCCTCAATGTTGGCAGTATCGATAAATAATTTCATAATAAAAACCCCCTTGCAGATTGCTTTTGTCAATTTATCTCCTATTTGATCAATTTGACGTTATTCTGGTTCAGTCCTGTAATATTTCAATAATCTCTTTTCTTCTCAAACAAAAATATTTCTCTCCGCACTTCTTTAAAAATACAAGCAATTCAGACCTGCCATAATAAATTATAACACATTATCTTAACAATAGAAAAGCAAAATGGTTTACAAAGATAAATACTGGAGAAAAAATCGTTTATTGTATTAAATCTTCTGCTCTGACCAACCCAGATCACTCTGATGGTGACATAGTCTCTTACTACGGTGAAATATTTGTGGAATTGGCCGAAAGTGACTTCATAAATTATTAATAAGCTGGAATGTTTATAATCAATATCATCATATTTCTTCGAAAAATTTTGAGTATCACTTTACTTTATATTTTCCAGCTATCATTGTCATGATAGTGATCTTATACGATATCTATCAACTGATAACAAGAAGAACCGCTTAATTAGGCCATATGGAGTAATTTAACCTTCTTAATGGTTGTTTAATTTTGAAAATTTGAAAAAAACAGATAAAATGCATTATAATATTTACAGATTAGAAAGTAAGGGCAAAGCTTTCCGGTTTGAATGAAACCGGCTGTTTTTTCCGATCCTGGGGTTTTTGCTGTTTTAGGGGGGATAATTTTTATTAAAGAATCTCTGCAGAATCCAAAAAAATCATAATCTTGAGGTGATTTAGGGTGCTTGATTTCATACTTAACATTAATGATGTTATCAATGAAATTGTCTGGGGCCCTCCCTTTATCATCTTTCTTTTGGGCACAGGACTTTATCTGACCATAAGATTAGATTTTTTCCAATTCACACACTTTGGCCTGTCCTGGAGGGAAAGCTTTGGGCGATATTTCAGCAGAGCTGAAGAAAAAGAAGGCGGGGTCTTATCCTCCTTTCAGGCCATCAGCTCTGCTATGGCGGCCACTCTTGGTGTGGGAAACATAGCAGGGGTCAGCACGGCGTTGGCCCTCGGTGGTCCGGGAGCTGTATTCTGGATGTGGATTTCAGCTCTGGTCGGAATGGCCACCAAGTTCGGAGAAGCCGCCCTGGGAATTAAATACAGGGAAAAAGTTGGAGATGGCTTTTCTGGCGGAGTCATGTATTACATCAAAAACGGAATGGGAGAAAAGTGGAACTGGCTGGCCCTGCTGTATGCATTTTTGGCCGGTGTAGCTGCCCTGGGCATCGGCAATATGGTTCAGTCTAACACTCTGGCCGAAGCCGCTCGCGATGGTTTTGCCGTCCCCGAATACATCACGGGAGTCGTGGTAGTATTCTTCGTGGCTCTGGTTATTCTGGGCGGAATCAAACGAATCGGTCGGGTGGCCGAACGTCTGGTACCCATAATGGCTGTCTTTTATATTATAGGCGCAATAATAATTCTAATACTCAATATCACGGAAATCCCCGCTGCCTTTGCCGATATCTTCCGGCTTGCCTTCAGTCCAGCTCCAGCTGCGGGCGGATTTGCCGGTGCAACAGTCAGAATGACTCTCCAGTTCGGTGTAGCCCGCGGAATCTTCTCGAACGAAGCCGGGCTGGGAGCTGCTTCGATAGTTCACGCTCAGGCCAAAAATAAGCCAACCCGCCAGGGAATGTGGGGAATCTGGGAGGTCTTTATAGATACCATCATAGTTGGCACTATGACTGCTCTGGTGGTGCTGGTTACCGATTCCATTCCCACCGGAGAAACCGGAGTCGTTCTGGCTACTGAAGGTTTCACCAGAGGTCTTCCGGGGCCAGGAGGCTACATCATCAATATCAGCATCATAGTCTTTGCCTACACCACCATGCTGACCTGGTCTTTTTATGGCGAAGAAAGCTGGCGTTACATCTTTGGTAAAAAAGCAGTTATGCCCTATAGATTTATCTTTTTGATATTCCTCTTTATCGGTGCTGTCGGCGCTCTGGAACCCATCTGGCTTTTGGCTGATACTCTCAACGGTCTGATGGCAGCCCCCAACTTAATCGCGCTGATCTTTCTGGCCAAAAAACTGGCCCAGGAAAAAGACGATTACCTGGTTGAGCACAAGCAGTCCGCTTAAAGGAATAACTCCCCCCCCCGCAAAACAGCAAAGCCAGAAGCAGAAGAGTTTTTTCCTCTGCTTTTTTTATGTTTACTTTCCCATATTTTAATCCATTATGTTAAATCATTAAGTCTTTTTATTTGAAGTTTTAAATTTTCTATATAGCTGAACTGTTTATCCCCTCTGTAAAACTTGACATCAGGCTGTGATAAGTTATAATGATTTAATGATAAGTAAAATACTAAAGATTAAGTACATCTGGCAGAAGCTGGATAATTCACAGGAGGTAAAATCATGAAAATTCAACAGGGAGTTTCGGAACTAATTGGAAATACCCCGCATTATCACCTGCAAAATCTGGGTAAAGAAAAAAACAGCGAAATATATCTAAAGTTAGAAGCCTATAATCCGGGATCCAGCGTTAAAGATAGGGTTGCTTTCGGAATGATCAGAGAAGCAGAGAAAAAAGGAGAGCTTTCAGAGGATGGAGTGATCGTCGAACCTACCAGCGGCAATACAGGTATCGGCCTGGCCATGATCGGGGCCGCCCGCGGCTATAAAGTTATTCTGACAATGCCCGACAGCATGAGTCAGGAGAGGCGCGATCTGCTGCGGGCTTTCGGAGCCGAGCTGATTTTAACCGAAGGCGAGGATGGCATGAACGGTGCTATCTCCAGGGCTGAACAGCTGGCGGAGGAAAATGAAGATTATTTTATGCCGGATCAGTTCAACAATCCGGCCAATCCCGGAGCTCACAGGGAAACGACCGCCCAAGAAATCCTCGATGACTTCGGAGAGGAACTCGATTATTTCGTGGCAGGAGTGGGAACAGGAGGCACCATAACCGGAGTGGGGCAGGTTCTCGAAAAAGAAAGCCCGAATACAAAAATTGTGGCAGTGGAACCGGAAGACTCACCGGTACTCTCAGGGGGAGAGGCTGGTTCTCACGGAATTCAGGGCATTGGAGCCGGTTTTGTGCCGAATATAATCGAGCAGGATTTGATCGACAGTATAGTCACGGTGGGCGACGCTGAAGCTGAAGAAAAAACCCGCGAACTCGCCCGCCAGGAGGGTTTGCTGACCGGGATATCCTCGGGAGCGGCTCTGGCTGCAGCTTTGAAGGTGGCCAAAAACGCCCCGGATAACAGTACTATTCTGACTGTGGCACCTGATTATGGCGAGCGTTATCTCTCAATGGAAATATTCGGTTCATAACATCTCAAAAATCATCCTGACGGGGACCTAAATCTCTATCCTGAAATCTTCTCTGGCCTTTTTCATCTCTTTCTGGCCTGGCTTCCGGAGGTTCATTTCGGGCGGCCGGGGATGAAAGATCCAAAACTGCCCCCGATCCGATATCCTGACGATAGTGTTTGTCCTGAAAACCTATCATCTCTACAGCTCGATTGACCCTATCGACAGCCGTAAAATGATCGCCAGCCAGCGCTGTTATTCCCAGCACCCGGCCGCCTGCGGTCATAAACCGGCCGTCTTGTTCTTCCATCCCATGGTAAAATATATGAACGCCTTCCCGCTCCCCGGCCTCCTCCAGCCCGAATATCTCAAATCCCTGCTCACAGGCCAGAGGATAACCTCCGGAGGTCAGCATTATATTTACCGAGCTTCGATCCTGCCAGTCCATCTTTCTGCCCTTAATTTCACCCTCGGCCGTCTGCAACAGCTTTTGAGCCAGAGGCTCTTTTAATCTGGGCAAAATCAGCGGAGCTGCTGCAGAAGAGAGGCCCGGCTTTAAAGACGCAGCCCTGGGGCCGGCCTCACCCATTATCAGTTCGACTTCCAGAAGTCCACGCGGATTTATACCTCTCTTTTTCAACCCCTCGAATATCGGCATCATAATCTGCCGGTATATCTTTTGATCTTCTGCCAGAGAAATCGCCGGCAGAGGGGAATAACCTCCCATGCCGGGAGTTAAGGGGCCTTCTCCTCCGGAAAATACCCGACGGCAGATCCGGGCTGAGGAAAAAGGCAGGAGTGTTTCGCCATCGCTCAAGGCAAAAACTGCCATGCGATCGCCTGCTGGAATCTCATCAATGATTATTCTTTCTTCCCCGGAAGAAGCTGACCTGAAACCGAGCTGGTCGAGCTTTTCCCTGGCACCGGAAATATTATCGGCGGTCAAAATTAACCGTTCTTCTACTGAGGAGCTTTCATCGGATTCTCGCCGCAGCTGCAGGGGATAGTCAGCTTCCTGTAGAAATTTTTGAGCGCTTTCGCGGCTGGAAAAAACTCCGCGATCGATAACCGGTATATCATCTTCCTGAAAAAACCGGGTGGAGGCCGCTGAAGATCCTGTTAACTTTAACAGCTCCCGGGAAGGTGCCAGCACCCCTGTCTTCGGACAGTTTGCTGCCAGAGCTTCTAAATCAAAATCGGAGCTGCCGGCCTTCATAAACTCTGGCCCCATCAACAAAAGATCGATGTTATTTTTTTTGACAATTTTGCCGATCTCTTCTGCAGAAGAGTCCGGCGTAACTGCCGCCGATCTGACCAGTTCTCGAACACCCGGCTGACGGGCTGTCTTTCCCGCGGCAAAAATTTCGGCCACTTCTTTTTCGCGGGCCAATTTCCAGGCGAAAGCATGACATTTTATATTCTGGGCCATCAATAGCAAAACCTTCATATAAGTTTCCCCCTGCTTTCAGTTTTCAGCTGCAGATATCCGAAAAGAAATTTCAGAGAATCTCAGTTATTCAGAATTCCTGCCCTGTCGATGATAGCCTCTCTTTCGGGGCCGGTGCTGATCAGACTGATCGGTGTCTGAGTTTCTTTTTCTATAAGCTCGACGAGTCGTTGAGCAGAATCCGGTAGCTTCGAATAATTCTGACAGCCTTCTATGTCCTCATCCCAGCCGGAAAGAGTTTCGTACTCAGGAGTAAAATTGCTGCTGGACACCTTTGCGCTGATTTCGGCCGGCATAAACTCATATAGTTCTCCATTTTTCCGGTAAGAAGTACAAACTTTTATCTCATCGAGGCCGCTCAGCACATCTATCTTTGAAAGCACCAGCGAAGTGAGACCGTTAAAATTGACCGCATGCCGAAGGGCCGGGAGGTCCAGCCAGCCACAGCGGCGGGGGCGCCCGGTGGTGACTCCAAATTCTCCTCCCTTTTGACGGAGAGTCTCGCCCATCTCTCCCTCTAACTCGGTGGGCATTGGTCCCTCTCCCACCCTGGTGATGTAGGCTTTGCAGACTCCCAGCACCTCATCCAGACGTGTGGGGCCAAAGCCGGCTCCGGTAGAGACGCCGCCGCTGCCGGGATTGGAGGAGGTCACATAGGGATAGGTGCCAAAGTCAAGATCGAGCAAAGCCCCCTGCGCTCCTTCGAAAAGAATCTCGCTATCCTGGCGGCGAAGATTCTCAAGCTTAATCACCGCATCGATTATCCTTGATTCCAGCCGGCGGCCAAATCGCAGCAGCTCCTCTTTTACTTCCTCATAATCAAGAGGTGTTTCTTCATAAATATCGACAAGGAGTCGGTTGTGATAATTGACCAGCGGTTTCAATCTCTCCTCCAATCTAGCCTCTGAAAGCACATCGATAGCCCTGAGGCCGCGGCGGCCGACCTTGTCAGCATACGCCGGACCGATCCCGCGTCCGGTGGTGCCAATTTTATCCTCTCCTTTGCGATCTTCCTCCAGATTATCAAGCCGGCGGTGGCCAGGCAGCACCAGATGTGCTCTTTTGCTTATGTATAAATTATCGAAGTCTATACCCCTATCGATCAATTTATCCATCTCTTCCATCAACACGGCCGGGTCTACCACAACTCCGCTCCCGATTATGCATTCAGTTTCTTCATGTATGATTCCCGATGGAATCAAATGAAGCTCGTATTTTTCATCGCCCACAACTACAGTATGACCGGCGTTGCTGCCTCCCGCATAGCGCACAATCACATCAGAAGACTGCGCCAGCCAGTCGGTTATCTTGCCTTTGCCTTCATCTCCCCATTGTGCTCCTACTATTACTCTACTGCTCATAAAATTACCCGCCTTTCCAGTTAGCTTTTCTCAATAAGCAGCCAGTTTCTACATAACAAAAGAAAATTTTGCCATTAGAGATTTTAACACAAGTTAATATTAGCAAATAAGATGCCGGCAGTCAAAAAACTCAGAGAGAGAGAGCAGAGAAAAGAGAGGGAAAAGAAATGGAAGCAAAACTGAACGCACTTTCAGCAGGAATTTTAATCTGTATAAAGAAATATAGAATTACGCGATAAGATTTTAACCTTTCCGATTTAACATCTGATCACTTTTTGTCGATCATACCTGCCGCCGATAATACTGGTCCGCAAACCACCTCTTTTACATAGCAGACTTTTCCGTTCGATTATCTCTTTACCTCTGTTATTAATTGCCAATATATATAATGATCCACAGCAGACAAAATTTTAATGAACGAGCTGGGGGAAATACTATGTCTAAAACTCAAAACCAGAAGGGGAACAGCGCTCTTTTGAGCCTGGAAACTGGCTCAGACACCTATAAAATAGGAGAAGAAGCTATTAAAGCCGGTTTTCTCGCCCGGTTTTCCGAGAACAGTCTCAGCATATTCATGTATTTAGCGGCTGCGGGTGCCCATAAAAATCCCTGCACAATCCGCAGAGAAAAACTCTGCAACCTGCTGCCGGGTGATGTGAGCGATCTCGATTCGGGAATTGAGAAGCTGGAAGAGCTGGGGGCAATCTCTGCTGAAGAGAAATCTCATCCCCGCGGTACGCTGCTGGAACTTAAGCTCTACCCTGAAAAACTGATGCCGGCAGAAACAGCCAGCACTAACCCGAAAAGAGATAAAGGCAGCAGATCATCATCAGAAGATAAAATTTTTGAGCGTCTTTTGGGATATCTGAGCGGGACCATCGATCAGCCGGAAGATGTCAGGACAGAACCCGAGCCAGAGCTGGTGAGCGAGGTAGAAAAATGGCAGCAGGACTTCCCATCTGAACTGCTCAAGGAGCTTTTAAACCGGGTCGAAAAATGGACCGACAATCCGGGCAATCCCTCTCATCGAGCTCATTATTATCTGAGAGCAATTGTGGAAGACTGGTATGAAAAGGAGATATTCACCCTGGAAGATCTGCAGGAATATGACCGCCTTTATCGCGAAACAAGAGAACTGGCCATGATGTACGGCTTTAACAGCTACCATGAGTTAAATCCTATCCAGCTGGAAACCCTGCAGGGCTGGCTGAGCGGTTCACAGGCTTTATCTCTGGAAGCTGCTCTCCTGGCAGTGGAGAAAGCTGTAAAACAAAAAAGCGATGGGCGGCCTTCTCTTGATTATATCGAGAGAAATTACATAAAACCCCTCAAAGAAGCGGGGGCCCGCACCAGAGAAAAGGCCCAAAAAGTGCTGAATGATCGCAGCAATCAGCACATAAAAAAAACCCGAACCGATCGCGAGACCCGGAGAGAGCAAAATTCAGGATCAACTTCTGCTTCCGGGCAAACCTGGAAGGATATGCTCTGGCAGAAGTAAATACTTGACTTAAGATCCAAATCTGGAAAAGCGGCTGAAATTGAATCAATATCTTGTTAAAATGAAAATGCATTAATAACAGCATAAAATCAGTCTAGCAGGGAGGTGCAGGCCTCAAAATCGGGGCCGCATAATTATGGTTCAACAGGATCAGACCGCCTCCGAACTGCGGGAACCGGGCAGAAGTGAGCGGGAATTTCAATTTCTGGGAATTCTTCTGCAGTTTCCCGAAGAAATAGATCAGGCGGCAGACGAAATTCAGCCAAAACACATATCCCATCCTCAGGCCAGGGCAATTTACGAAAATCTGCTCGAGCAGTTTCAGCAGAACGGTTCGATTTCCCGCACAAAACTCATGATCAAACTCCAGGAGGAGGATTTTGTAGAGAATCCGGAGCAATTAATTGAACGTTTAACCTCCGGCTTTAACACCCGGGATGAACTTCAACCCACTATAGACCTGGTCAAGCAGCATTATCAGCGTCATCTGCTGCGCCGCACAGCTGAAAGCCTGGAAAATCTGGCTGACCGCTCCGATCTCACCATAGATGAATACCAGTCACGAGCTCAGGAATTGATATTCGAAGCTACCAGCGAGACTTCAGACGTCGAAAAGCATATCTTTTCCATGGAGGAAGCGCTGCTCAACTCCTATGAGTCTTATGTAGACCGCCGGCATGACCGGGCCGACGTGGGAGTACAGAGCGGTTTTATGACGCTGGATAGAGTTATCGGTGGTTTTCAGAAAGGGCATCTGACGGTAATCGCCGCTTCCACCTCGATGGGAAAGACTGCCTTCGCCCTCAACATAGCCAAAAATGTTTTGGAGCGAGATGTGCCCGTCGGTATCATTAGCCTGGAGATGGCTGCCCCGGAAATAGTTGATAGACTTATAATTCAGGAAGCCGAAGTTAATGCCTGGAAATACAGCCAGGGACACACCAATGAGGAGGAAGATCAGAGAATTTCCCGGGCTTTGAATGATATGCACGAATACCCCCTTATGATCTCCGATGAAAGAGGTCTTAATGTGGCTCAGATCAGAGCCAGGCTGCGCAAATTTAAGGCCAGGCTCGATGAGCTGGGACTGGTCATTATCGATTATCTGCAGATGATTCAGCTCTCCGACGATTCCCCGCAAAATACAGCCCGGGCTATTGGAGATATCGTGCTGCAGCTCAGAAATCTGGCTTCGGAACTGGATCTACCCCTGATTTTGATATCACAGATAAGCCGAAGCTACAAAAATCGCTCGGATCAAAGACCGGTGCTCTCCGACCTGCGCGATTCGGGCAATATCGAGGAGATAGCTGACAGCGTAGTTTTCCTTTACCGGCACGAACAGACAAGTGCCGCCGCCCGCGAACAGGCGGAGATGGAGGGAACAGTAGGAGAAACAGATATAATAGTGGCAAAACAGAGGACCGGCCAGACCGGATCGCTCAAGCTTATTTTTGATGATGACCATATACGCTTTCTCGATCCGGAAAACATGTCGATAGAAGGGAGCATGCCTGATGAAGGATGAGAAAGGCCTGGGACTGAAAATTTTTTATGTTTTCTATAATAATTACTCACAGCTCCAGGAGAAAAATGAGATAAGTCCGGAGCAGTTTTCAGAGATTCAGGAACTGCTGGACAATATTGAAAAATTTGAGGAAGATAAATTGAAGAATAAACTGCAGGAGATCTTCCCTGATTATGAACCGGGGCCGATACCGCATCCGGAGAGAACAGACTCAGGAGCGGACAAAATAATAGAGGACCACTCCCAAAAATGACCAGCTTTTCCTTTATTCTATTTTGAAAAGGACACTCCGATGTTTCATTCAATCTGGTTATCAGTGGAATCCAATAATGTCAAGAATATTTAAGGAGTGCCAGATTTATGCCGCTTTCCGAAAAAAGGAAAAAACACAAAGCGGAAAATACCATAACTATTCCAGCAAAAGTTCTTTATCAGTACGAACAATTTTCTCGCTATAACTCTCCCTATACCTCTCATGAGCGAGGATGTGCGATCGACCTATATCCCCCTGATGACACAGCCCCCTCTCCAGCTGCCGGGGAAATAATTGACATTCAGACCGTGCAGACACCTTCAAAACCATATGCTGAAAAAGAGGATTATCTGATAATTATCGATACTAAAAAAGGAGACCTGGATTATAACACAGGAAATGGAGAGCCGACTATAGCCCGGATAATGCATGTTGAGCCTGCTGTATCGGTGGGGGAGAAGATAGAAGCCGGGGATACGCTGGGTAAAACTGTGCGGAGCGGCTTTTTTGCACCCTGGGTAGAAAATCATCTGCATGCTGGATTCAGAACCCGGGATGCAAATCATTTGAGAGCATCGGGCTCTTTACCCCTGGAGATAGAGGTCGATGTGAATCCTGTCCCCTGGGAAGGTCGAGGGAAAGTCAGGGAGGCTGGAAAAACTTTTGCACTGCTTGATCTGCCGGTGCATCCCGCCCCGGGAGAATTCTTCGCTGGCATAGCAGATGACAGCGGGAATATACCGCTGGATGGTGGATTGCCGCATTTTAGCAGTGGGGGTTCATTCGCCCAGGAAGACCGATCGATCGAGCTTCTGGGAACAGAAGTGGGTACGCTGCAGGGCAGTCTTATAAAGTGGAAGCCGATAAAAGTTTTTGCCAGTAAAAAACCCATTGCCGGCCTATCTTTATTCGCTTCGCTGACAGATCGATTGGGAGCGCGGCTGATCTGTCCGGATGTATCTTTCAAACCAGGAGAATCAGTTGTTGTAGAAATCGAACAGCTAAATATTTAATGCTGTGTTTTGGTTTAGTTTTCGGCCAAAAAATAGTGCTTTCTGCGCGAGACCACAGAAAAATGAAAAACCCCCGGCCAGATCGGAACCGGGGGAGTTTTTGATCGCGTTTTAATTTATGATTTAGAAAAAAGTTTATTCCAGTTCTTTCAGAGAAGCTTCCATTACTTCCAGAGTCTCATCAAGCTCTTCTCGGCTGTGAGCTGCTGAAACAAACATAGCCTCAAACTGGGAAGGGGCTATATAAATGCCTCCCCGCAGCATATTCTGAAAATATTCCGCATAAAGTTCGGTGTCGGAAGAAGTAGCAGTTTCATAATCGACCACCCTCTCATCCGTGAAGAAAAGGCTCAATAAAGATCCGACCTGATTGATAGAGAGCGGCAGATCTATTTCCCGTTTGAGCTCCTCCATGCCCTCACGCAGATAGTCGGACTTATTCTTCAATTCTTCATAAACTCCTTCCTGCTGAATTAGCTTCATCATCTCCAGACCGGCTGTCATGGCCAGAGGATTGCCGGAAAGAGTTCCCGCCTGGTAAACAGGCCCTTTGGGAGCTACTTCATCCATTATTTCGGCTTTACCTCCGAAGGCTCCCACGGGAAAGCCGGCACCGATAATCTTACCCAGACAGGTGAGATCAGGCTCGACCTCATAGTATTCCTGAGCTCCTCCGGCAGCTACCCGGAAGCCGGTCATGACCTCATCGAAGATCAAAACAGCTCCCTCTTCCGAAGTGATCCGGCGGAGAAATTCCAGAAAGCCCGGCTGTGGCGGTACGACTC
Source organism: Halarsenatibacter silvermanii (assembly GCF_900103135.1). Taxonomy (NCBI): domain Bacteria; kingdom Bacillati; phylum Bacillota; class Clostridia; order Halanaerobiales; family Halarsenatibacteraceae; genus Halarsenatibacter; species Halarsenatibacter silvermanii. Next base: position 14,631 of record NZ_FNGO01000015.1, read on the forward strand.
CCATATTTGCAGCCACCGGTTCCAGGATTACAGCGGCAATATCGTCTCCTTCTTTTTCAAAAACTTTTTGTATGGCTTCCTCATCGTTGTAAGGCACTGAGATGGTCAGGCTGGCCAGATCCTCTGGAACTCCGGGACTGTCGGGCAGACCGAGGGTGGCAGGACCAGAGCCGGCCTTGATCAAAAAGCTGTCGCCGTGACCATGATAATTGCCGGTAAACTTGATTATCTTATCCCGACCGGTATAACCCCGGGCCAGACGCACTGCACTCATCGTCGCTTCTGTTCCAGAATTCACCATTCTCACTCTATCAACGGTGGGAATTAGATCGGCTATTTCTTCCGCCATCTCAGTTTCCACTATGGTCGGGGCTCCAAAGCTGGTTCCTTTGTCCAGCTGTTCGGAAACTGCCTCAATTACATCTTCCTGACAGTGCCCAAAGAGCATGGGCCCCCAGGAGCTGACGAAGTCTATGTACTCGTTACCATCGATATCATAAACTTTAGAACCTTCAGCTCTCTCGATGAAAACCGGCTCCTCCCGCACAGACGAGAAGGAACGAGCCGGGCTGTTGACGCCGCCCGGAAGATACTGACAGGCCCTTTCATATTCCTCACGAGAGCGTTCAAACATCATCATCCCCTCCTGTTAAATTAAATTTGGATAAAATTGATAATAGTCAATCAGTCGATCAAAAATAACTGAGGCTCTGCTTTTTGAGTTTTTCCTGCGTCTTTAAAACTTTGAACTTTACTTCTCCGGTTTCACCTGCTGCTTCTCGGGCAGCCGATTCCAATTTCTCGAATTTATTCTTGCGATCCTGCCCGGAAGTGGCATGAACGACGGTAAAAAGCTGATAGGGCCAGCCCTCAGCTGTCGGCCGGCGATAACAATGGCTGACAAAATCAAATTCGGCCAGCTGGCTGCCAACTTTATCGCATTTTTCTTCGGGAACCTGCCAGACCACCATGGCATTATTTCTAAATCCTGTCTTCTCCTGCGAGACTATGGGGGCAATTCGCTTTAAAATTCCCTCTCTCGAAAGCCTTTTTAACCGGTCGATAACTTTTTCTTCGGAGACTCCCAGATCTTCGGCCAGGCGGGCAAAAGGACGCTCAACCAGCGGTAAATTTGACTGGAGTTCGGAAATAATTTTACAGTCGAGTTCATCCAGAAAAGAGGGCAGCTTTTTCTCCTTTTCGCTGTCCTGTCCCATAAGATCAGCCACCTTTCTCCGATTCAAAATCCAGTTTAACGCCCAGTTTATATTGTTTCAGTCGGGGAAGGCGCAAAAATTCTATGCCTGTTTTCTCCTCCAGCCTTTTAATTTCCTCATCCAGATCATCATCAGGCGGCACCGACAGGGTGAACCACACATTATAACGATGATTGCGCCGGTAGTTATGGGTCACTCCCGGATGCGAGTTGATCAATTCGACAGTTTCATAAAATTTATCGCCGGGAACTTCAGCTGCCAGCAGAAGACTCTGCCAGCCCAGTTTACGGGAGTTAAATATGCCTCCCAGTCTGCGGATGAAGCCTTCTTTTCGCAGGCTCTTTAACCGATCGATAACTTCCTCTCTATCACGGCCGACTCTTTCAGCCAGCTCGGCGAAGGGCTTTGAAGAGAGCTCAAGCCCTTTTTGAGCTTCGGTCAGCAGCCTGCGATCAAGCTCGGAAAGCTTTTCCATCTCATCAACCCTCCTCACTTTCGCGACCGGCAGCTGTGACCCGACACCAGGGATCACCGGCCAGTACGTTATCTTTTGAACTGCCATCGGAATAATAATAAGCCCGGGCCCGGCAGCCCCCGCAGACATCGATAAAGGAACAGGATCCACAACTGCCCCGATACTGCGAAAAGTCTCTCAACCGCTCAAAAATTTCACTTTCCTGCCAGATCTGTGAAAAAGATTTTTCCCTCACATGGCCTGCTGCCACGGGCAGATAAGGGCAGATATGAACATCTCCCTCCGGAAGAATACAGCAGTAGGAGACGCCGGCCAGACAACCCCGGCTGTAGGGAAGAGAAATTCCCATTTCCTCGGCCAGAGCCATGAACTGCGGCGCACAGGTGGGTTTTATCTTCACATCAGCTTCTCCAGCAAGCCGTAAAACTCGTTTGAGCACTTCCTGATGCTCTTCCGGACGTAGAGCTGCCTCTTCTATCTCTTTCCCTCTCCCGGTGGGAACAAGAAAGAAGGGGTGAAAAGAGCGGGCGCCAATTTCCTCGGAGAGTTCGATCATTTCTGTCAGCTCTCCGCAGTTATCCCGGGAAATGGTGGCGTTTATCTGAACGGGCATCCCTTTTTCCGCGCACATCTTAGCTGCTCTGACAGCTTTCTGCCAGGCACCTTCCACCCCGCGAAATTCATCGTGCTGATCCGGCTGATAGCTGTCGAGGCTGATGCCCATCCCCTGCAGGCCGGCTTCTTTTAAACTCGAAAGCCTCTCTTCGGTTAAGCTCACGGCATTCGTGCCCAGAACGGGATGCATGCCCAGCGAGCTGGCCTCGGCAACCAGCTCCTCCAGATCTGAGCGTATAAGGGGCTCACCGCCGCTGAAAATAACCAGAGAAAAGCCCTCTTCTGCTATTTCATTTAAAAGCTGAAGTCCCTCGATCGTGGTCAGCTCTGCCTCCACACTGCCAGAATCGGGACCAGAATCGCGATAGCAGTGCTGACATTTAAGATTGCAGCGGCGGGTTATATTCCAGGAAATCATTTTCATCTTAACGACCCTCTTCCGCAAAATCGAGAGCATGATAGGTTATAATCAAATCAGCTCCCGCCCGACGTATCGAAGTCAGAATCTCATTCAGAATGGCCTTTTTTTCAACCAGATCGGCCTGATCGCCCTGACAGGCCAGGGCAAATTCTCCGCTGACATTATAGGCGGCCAGAGGAACCTCGGTCTCGTGTCGAACACGGTGAATAATATCGAGATAGGCGAGGGCCGGCTTGACCATGACTATATCGGCCCCCTCTTTTACATCACGGCGCACGACCTTGAGCGCTTCCCGGGAATTGGCCGGATCCATCTGATGGGTGGCTCGACCTCCCTCGGCCGGAGCGGAATCAGCAGCCGCACGGAAAGGGCCATAAAAAGCCGAGCTGTATTTAGCCGAATAGGACATGATCGGAATGCGGCTGTAACCCTTCTCATCCAGCTTATCCCTTATGGCTTTTATCCGGCCGTCCATCATATCAGAAGGAGCCACCATATCCGCTCCACTGCGAACATGTGAAAGAGCTGTCTCGGCCAGATAGGGCAGAGTTCCATCATTGATAATTTTACCGTCGCGGTAAATCCCGCACTGGCCGTGAGATGTATAGGCACAGAGGCAGACATCGGTTATCACAAAAAGCTCGGGATATTCCTCATCCAGGAGCCGACAGGCCTTTTGAACCGGACCATCCTCCGCCCGCGCCTGGCTGCCAGTTTCATCCCTTCTTTCATCTTCGGGAATGCCAAAAAGAAGGATAGCTTTAAGTCCGGATTCCAGTATTCTCTCCGCCTCATTTCTCAATTTATCATCGGGAGAAACGCGAAAATTTCCCGGCAGTGTGGGAATTTCCTCCCTGATATCGCTGCCGCTTTTAACAAAAAGAGGATAGATCAGATCATCGACAACAACTCTATTTTCGCTTATGAGATCGCGCAGATTGCTGTCATACCGAAGTCTTCTGGTCCTATTCCTCATCATATTGATCGCCTCCCTATCTTCTCAGCTGAATCAGCTGTTATCTCCTTTTCTTTAAGATAACAGCCCGGATCAGCCGCCCAGTAGCTGCCGGTCAAAGCTTCTGCTCTCGATCTCATGCTGCCACCACAAATTTCAAACCATCGACAGCGGCTGCAGCGGCCCTTTATATACTCCTCGCGCTTTCTCAACTTCTGCAGCAGTTCAACTGGCGAATCGCGCCAGATATCGATAAAAGAGCGCTTTTTGAGATCACCGACGTTATGGGAAAAACTGAACTGATCCGGATGAACTTTGCCCTGCCAGTCTATGCAGGCGATGGCCTGACCGGATCTGTTTCCACCGCTTCGGGCCAGATAGCGGTAAATTTTTTCCGCCCGGGGATCACCCGACTCTTTTAATTTCAAATAAAGATAAACTCCATCTGCCTGATTGGCCACGGTCAATATCTGCCATCTATCAGAGCGGTCAGCCAGATCATCTGCCCGCTCTATAATTTCATCCAGAAGAACCCTTTTTTCTTCAGCGGCCATCATCCTGTCCCTGAAATTGATCCCCCGTCCCTGAGGAACCAGATGATAAAGGCAGAGTCGGGGAATATCCTCTCTTTCCATGAGCCGGAAAATGTCAGAGAGAGCCCGGCGATTTTCTTCCACCATGGTAAAGCGCAGCCCCACCTTTTGACCTATCTCCCGACAGCGGCGAAGCCCCTCTATCGATCTTTCAAAGGCGGAATTATCTCTGCGAAAATCATTATGAAGTTCAGGACCTCCATCGATGCTGATACCGATATAGCTGAGGTCCAGACATTCAAGCCTGCGGGCCCGCTGCTCGGTCAGCAGGGTGCCGTTGCTGGATAGAGCGACTCTGATTCCCAGTCTCCGCGCCCGCTCTATCAACTTTTCCAGATCATCCCTCATCAGGGGCTCTCCTCCGGAAAAGAGCAGGACCGGCACATTCAATTGGGCCAGATCCTCAATGACCTTTAAAGCCTCTCCGGTGCTGATTTCTTCCGGGTGAGGAGAGGATTTTTCGCCGGCATAACAGTGCCGGCAGGATAAATTACAGGCTCTGGTTATATTCCAGACCACCACCGGACCTCTATTTCTCCCGGTGCCGGAGGAGCTGTGCCTGCTCTCTCTGCTGTAACGCAGGCTGTCATCCATACTGTCACTGCCGCTTTCTGCCAGCAATCTTGACAGATTAAGCATTGGCGCTCACCCCTCTTCCGAATTCTGCCAGCACCGCCTGATATAATCCCCTGCAGGTGTACTCTTCGGCAGTTACTGCTACCTCAAGTCCTTTGTCCCGGGCCGTTTCAGCAGTTATAGGTCCGATAGCGGCGCCCTGGCTGGCAAATTCAGCTCCTTCACTTTCCAGCTGATGACAGAGACAGGTGACGGTCGAAGAACTCGTGAAGGTTACCAGATCGTAACTGCCGTCATCTATATCTTCGATCACATCTTCAGGCAGTTCAGCAGCTTCAGTTCGGTAGGCTGTTACTTCATCGACCCACAGACCATCCTCTCTAAGACCTTCTACCAGCAGCGATCTGGCCCTGGGCGTGCGGGGCAAAAGCAATTTATCGTCCGGATTCGTTCTTTTCCTGAGACCGCTCAGAACTTCCTCGGCCACAAATTCCTCCGGAGTGAAGTCCACGGTCAGTTTTTTTTCTTCGAGTTTATCGGCGGTTCGGCTGCCGATGGCGGCCAGTTTCACTCCGGCCAGCTGCCTGATGTCAATTCCCAGCTTCTGAAGCCTGCGGAAAAAGCTGGCCACTCCATTCTGACTGGTAAAAACTATCCAATCGTAATCATCTATATCGGCAAGAGAGTCATCGAGTTCAGAAAAATCCCGGGGTGGAACGATGCTTATCGCCGGAGCTTCGCGGACTACAGCACCGGCCTTTTGCAACCTGCGGGTCAGCCGACGGGCCTGATGAGCCGGCCTGGTATTTAATATTCTCAGGCCCCGCAGCGGACGCCGCTTAAACCAGGAGAGCTTTTCTCCTTCTCCGGCCACCTCGCCGATCACTATGACGGCAGGAGGCGATACCTTATCATCCTCAACATAGCTGTCGACCTCTTTGAGCCGGGAATAGATCGTTTTTTGTCCCGGCCGGGTTCCGCGTTCTATGATAGCAGCCGGCGTCTCGGGCTCGAGCCCTTCTTTTATAAGGCGTTTTTTGATGCGAGGCAGGTTGCCAACTCCCATCAGAAAGATTAGCGTATCAGGCCCCCGGGCCAGATGGCGCCAGCTGTGGCTGCTCTCCTCTTTGTCGGGATCTTCGTGGCCGGTGATCACCGCAGCAGAGGAAGCTTTTTTGCGCATGGTGGCAGGTATGCCGGCATAGGCCGGCACGGATAAAGCTGAAGTTATACCGGGTACAACCTGAAATGCAATTCCGCGCACCTCAAGATAGGCAGCTTCTTCTCCGCCTCTGCCGAAAAGAAAAGGATCGCCCCCCTTCAGACGGACTACTTTTTTGCCGGCGGAAGCTTTATCCACCATCAGCTGATTAATCTCTTCCTGAGTCAAACTGTGAGCTCCCGGTTTTTTTCCGGCGTAAATCAATTCGCATTCTTCTCCGGCATGATTGAGCAGGGAGGTTTCGATCAGCCGATCGTAAATAATAATATCTGCCTCCTCCAGCAGCTGACGTCCCCGACAGGTTAAAAGACCGGGATCACCAGGACCGCCGCCGACCAGATAAACCTCACCGTGAATTTCATCATTCATCATTTATACCTCCTTATCGAGCAGCCCGGCTGCTCCCCGGGCGAGCAGTTCTTCAGCCAGCTCGACGGCCAGTTCTTCTCCTTTTTCGAAAGGGCCCTGTCTGCTCCTGTGATAATACTCCTCTCCTCTTTCACCGCCCACCATACCAGAGATCTCAATCCTGTCCTGCTTTACGCGGGCATAAGAGCCTATAGGCACATGACAGCCGCCGCCCAGTGCGGCCAGAAACTTCCTTTCAGCAGTCAGACAACGGGCTACCTTCTGATCTTCTATGCTCTGCAGTATTTTTTCCGACCAGGAGCTATCTTCTCTGATTTCCAGAGCCAGCCCTCCCTGGCCGGCAGCCGGCAAAAATTCATCGGGTGGGAAATATGCTGTGACCTCTCCACTCCTGTCCAGACGTTTAAGTCCGGCAGCTGCCAGGACCAGAGCGTCATAATCCTCATCCTGGAGCTTCTGCAGCCGGGTATCGACATTGCCCCTTATCCCGCGAACCTGCAGATCGGAGCGCCTCTGCAGAAGCTGGGTCTGCCGGCGCAGGCTGCCCGTGCCTACGACAGCCCCCCGGGGCAGATCTTCCAGCCCTGAAAAGCCGGGAGCTATAAGAACATCGCGGGGATCCTCACGAATAGGCAGCGATCCCAGTTTTAAACCGTCAGGCAGCTCGGTGGGAACATCTTTGAGACTGTGCACGGCCAGATCTATCTCACCGTTCAAAAGGGCCTTTTCAATTTCTTTGAGAAAGATCCCTTTACCTTCGATTTTAGCCAGCGGCTGGTCGATGACTCTGTCGCCGGTAGTCACAATTTTCTCTATTTCAATCTCGATATCCCGGTCAGCGAGGTTATCCTCCAGAGTTTCAGCTATCTCCTCAGCCTGGGTGAGAGCCAGCTCGCTGGCCCGGGTGCCTATCACTATTTTTTTTCTCTTCATTTGTGCTCACATCCTTTGCCTGTTCATTGCTTTTCAGATCAAAAATTTTTCTCATCAATGATTTTATCGAGTTCAACTTTCAGAGAGGAGGGCAGCAGTCCCCTCAGAAAATCGAGAGCTGCCTTAATCTCTCCCCGGCGGAGATATTCGACCGGTGTCTCTCCTCCCGCTTTTTGCAGAAGCTTCCGGCGTCTTTCCGGGTCAACTGAGCTTTTGATTAGAGGTCTCATCTCCGCCAGTATCTCCAGATAGTGAGCGAATACCTCCCCGAAATCCCCGGAAATTTTTCGCTTAACCTCGGCTGCCAGGGCCGGACTGGCTCCTCCGCTGCAGATGGCTACCTGCAGCGGTCCCCTGCGGCAGACAGCTGGAACGATGAAGCTCGAAAGTTCTTTATTATCGATCACATTTACCAGCACGTCCCGGTCATGAGCCAGGCGGGCAATTTTTCGGTTGGTGTCGCTGCTGGAGGTAGCGGCTATTACGAAATTAAAACCGGCCAGATCGCCGGTTTGAAAAGAACGCTTATGATGGGTTATTTTTTCTCCTGCCAGAAGCTCTTCTGTTTCTGCTGTCAGTTCGGGGCTGATGACGGTGATTTTAGCTCCGACTTCCAGAAGCCCGGCAATTTTTCGAGCAGCCACGCTGCCGCCCCCCACTACAAGACAGTCCATATATTCAGGCCTTAAAAAGACAGGATAGTCCTTCATTGCCAGGAATCCTCCTGAACTTCCAGAGCAAACAGACGGGAGACGGTCTCGAATAGATCTCCGGAAGTCTCACAGGAACCGTTCTGCTCGATCATCTTTTTGGTCTGGATCATGGGATGGTGCAGAAGCTTTTTTACGATCTGACTGGTCAAATCTTCCAGCACCTGTCTTTCGCAGCGCGAGATCTCTCCTCTTACCTCCTCAATTCTCTCTATGGCCCGCTCCAGTTCCTCGAGCCTTATCTCCTCACCTTTTTCCTGCATCGCTTTGATCAGTGGGACTGCCTGACGCTCTCTGCGCCAGCAGATATAATTCTCCTTTTCTTCAGCTATTATCTCCTCCACCTGAGCTAAAGCTCTCGATCTCTCTTCAAGACCGGAATCGACAACTTCTTCCAGATCATCTATCATATATAAGCTGACATGGGACAATTCTTCCAGTTCAGGATCTATATCCCTCGGTACAGCCAGATCTATCATCAGCTGGGATTTATCCCTTTCGTCTATAATCTCACCATGTTTGTCCCGCCAGATAACGTAATGAGGTGCAGCTGTACACCCGATGACGATATCAAAGTGATCAAGCATCCGGGGGAGTTCATCGATTTCTATAGCTTTTCCTCCCACCCTATCGGCCAGTTTGGCCGAGCGCTCATAGCTGCGATTGGCTATGGTTGGAGATTGAACTCCTCTTTCCAGCATATTTTTCATGACAGCTCGTCCCATCTCGCCTGCCCCCACGATAAGCATGCTGCTTTTTTCCAGCGCCTTCAGCTCCTGACGGGCTATTTCCACGGCAGCATATCCCACTGAGGCAGCATTTTCGGAAATTTCTGTTTCTGTGCGAGCCCGTTTTCCGGTCCTCAAAGCTCTATTGAAGACTTCGTGAAGATGGGTATCACAGCACCCATGTTCTTCTGCGGTATTATAAGCTTCTTTCACCTGATTGAGAATCTGCGGCTCGCCCTTGATCATCGAATCTCCTCCACAGGCAACTCTGAAAATATGCTCGGCTGCCTTCTCTCCCCGACACCGGTAAAGGGCATCCTGAAGATAATCAGCCCGGCTGGCTTCCGAGTGCAAAAAATCTTCGGCCCGCTCAAGACTTGTTTCCGGATCGTCAGAACTCATGTATATCTCAAGACGATTGCAGGTTCCCAGCACTGCACAGCCGGATATTTCCTCATAATCTTTAAATTTTTGAGCCGCTTCGATCTTTCCCTTCGATGTCAGTGCCACCATCTCTCTGACATCGAGAGGAGCGGTATTATGGTTGAGACCTGTACATATCAGTTCATTCATAAAGTCGCTACCTCCGGAGTGAGCATGCAAAAATTTTGAGTCAAAAAATTATTTAATCACTCTGATTTATGATATTCTATAAATCTTTACTGTCTCCTGCTCATTTCAATCTCATCTGCACCCGGATCTTAGTTTTATCAGTTAATTTCCAAAATTTCCAGCAGTTCATCCACAGAATCCGCCTTCTGCGGATAGTCAAAATCAGGCCTTTCAACCATTATGACCGGTATATTTTTCTCCGCAGCTGCTTTTAACTTCTCGCGGACACCGCCGGTTCGGCCGCTGGCCTTGGTGATCAGCAGCTGAAAGTCGTATTCTTCTATCAGCGCTCGATTGAACTCTCTGCTGAAAGGACCGCGCATGGCGATTATATTTTCGGGGGGGATGCCGGCTTTATCTGCTCTGCCGACAAATTTTTTCAGCGGCAAAAGTCGGGGATAAAGAGCACCAGGATCGCCAACAGCTTCCACAAACTTTTCCAGATTCCCGCTGCCGGTGGTCAAAAATATTCTGCTGTATCCCTCAGCCTTTTCCGCCGCTTCACGAAAATCAGAAACCGAAATAAGCTCGCCAGCCTGAGGCCTTTCTGCTTCTGGCCTTTCCAGGCGGTAATAATCCACCCCCATCTCCCGACAAACTGCAAGCGCCAGATCGGTTATTCTGCGGGCAAACGGATGGGTCGCATCGATAACAGTTTTGATATCCCTTTCGCCTATCAGGGCCTTCAGCGACCCGCGCTCCAGCTTCTGCTGCCGGACTTCCACATCCAGGTCGACAAGAAGATCGGCACCATACCCGGTTGTAACTGAAATTATCACATTCACATGCCTTTTTTCAAGCCGGTCAGCTATTTTTCTGGCTTCTCCGGTCCCGCCCAGCAGCAAAATCACAGTTCATATCCCCGGGGGGTAATCATAGCTCCATCTTCAGCCAGCATCATGCCCTCATCGACATAGGTGCTGGAATTTCCGATAATTACCGTTGAAAGCATATCAATCCGGTGATCCAGCATGTTTTTCAGGCAGGTTATTACGACCTCTTCGTCTTCTCCGCGCCGGGCCGAACGAACTATTCCTGCCGGAGTCTCAGGAGAACAATGGTCGAGAAAAATATCCCGGGCTATTTTTATCTGTTCTGTGCGCTGACTGCTGCGGGGATTGTAAAGCGCTGTTATCATGTCTGATGAAGCAGCTGCTTTAATGCGTTTTTTTATCTTGTCCCAGGGGGTCAGCAGATCGCTCAGACTTATGACGGCGTGATCGTGCATGAGAGGTGCTCCCAGAGCTGCTGCCGAGGCAGTGCTGGCTGTGATTCCCGGGACGATCTCCACTTCGATCGAGTCAGCGGCTGACTTTTTTTCTTTTCTGCGCTTCAAAATCTCAAGAATCAGCCCTGCCATCCCGTAGATGCCCGGATCACCGCTGCTGATCACCGCCACGGATTGACCGCCGGCAGCTCTGGCAATAGCTTTCTCCGCCCTTTCCTTTTCGCCGCCCATACCTGTGGATATGATCTGCTGGTCCGGAGACAGAAGCTCGTCGATCAATTCGATGTAAGTGGTATAGCCGACCACCACCTCAACCTGCTGCAGAAGTTTATAAGCTTTAAGACTTAAATATTCGATATCTCCCGGACCTATGCCGATCACATAAAGTTTGTCCGGGCCACTGCCGTCGTAAGATCTCCGTGATTCTTTTTGCTTCTGATCAATTTTCCCGGTTTCGCCTGTAAAACTGCTGCCGGTTCGCATACACCACCAACTCCTATTTTATCTTTTACAAATTTCGAAAAACTGTAATTCTGGTCAGACAAAGAGGGGGCTTTCATTTCAGCGGCTATCTCTTCCCGGGAGACGATTTCAAGAGGCACATCGAGCCGGGCTGCCGCTTTTTTAATCCCCGGTTCTTCCTGCTTGATATCCGCCGTAGCCAGGGCTTTGAGGCTTTTCGAATGAAAGCCGAGTTCCTTAAGATCATCCATTACCGCCCCGATAACAGCCTGGCTTTCTATACCCTTTCTAGCCCCGACTCCAATTACAATTTCCCGGGGAATAAGCTGAATATACTCGTTACCCAAAAGCAATTCAAAACGGTTGTGATCATGATCGCGGGCAGATACTAAAAGCGGAAAACCATCGGCAGCAGCGACAGCCTCTGCAGGACTGCTGCCTGAGCTCCCGAAACAGGAAAACTCTATTTTATTTTTACAGAATTCCCGGTCGGTAGAATTTAAAGCAGAACTCTCCTCTATGATGTTTTTATAATAACTTTCAGCACAAATTATCTCCAGCTTTCCACCGGCCAGCATGTGAGAACCGGCACGTTTTAAATTTTCAAAGGGGACCAGCTCTCCTCCAATCTCCTCAGCCAGCAGGTCCAGGGCTGGCCTGCTGCGCACATCGGTTGCAGTAGTGATAATAGCTTCTGTCTGCAGAATATCAGCTGTTTTTTCAGCCAGCTCGTTGGCCCCGCCCAGATGGCCGGAAAGCGTGCTTATGACCCAGCTGCCGGCCTCATCGACGGTCACGACCGCCGGATCCTCCCTTTTATCTTCAAGCCAGGGAGCTATAACCCTGACAACGATACCCAGAGCCATAATAAATATGAGGCCGTCGTACTCATCCATCATCTCTCCAGCCATTTCGCTCAAAGACCCCGGCAGAGGCTGAACTGATTCCGGAAAATCTTCAGTAAAACTGCCGGCGGCCAGAATATCGAGACCGGGGAAATCATCCGCCAGCTGCCGGGCCAGCTCGAACCCTTTTCGGGTCACTACCACCGCAGCCAGCTTCAACCGGAATCCCCCTCGCGAAAACCATGGCTGAAACTTTTATCGTAGAGTTTGGAGGGCTCATAATCTCCCGCCAGAAAATCACCGACCATTATAAGTGCAGTTTTTTCGATTCCAGCCTCTTCAGTCCGGGCGGCTATATTATCCAGCGTTCCTTTGATGCTCTCCTCCTCTCCCGGCCAGGAGGCTTTTTTGACTACAGCGGCTGGAGTATCAGCAGGATATTCTTTTTTAAGCTCTTCAACCACTTCATTTATCATGTGCACGCTTAAAAATATTACCATGGAGGTCTTATGGGCTGCCAGAAGTTCCAGCCTTTCCCGGTCAGGCACGGAAGTCCTGCCCTCCATGCGGGTGAGTATCAGCGTCTGAGAAACTTCCGGCTGAGTAAACTCCCTGCCCACAGCTGCTCCAGCGGCCTGAAATGAACTGACTCCAGGAACTATCTCCCATTTTATTCCCCGTTCTTCAAGGGCATCAATCTGCTCCTGTAAAGCCCCATAAAGTCCAGGATCGCCGGTATGCAGACGCACAACCATGCCACCTTCTTCGACAGTCTTTTCGATCATTGATAGTATCTCTTCTAAATCCATACCGGCGCTGCTCTCAGTCTGAGCGGACTCATCAGCATAAATAAGCAGCTCATCATTGACAAGCGAGCCGGCATAAAGAATGAGATCGGCTTCGGCCAGCAGATTTTTGCCCCGCACAGTCAAAAGCTCGGGATCCCCCGGGCCGGCCCCCACAAAATAAACCGTTTCCATCGGATTATCCTGCTCCTTTCTCCAGCAGATGTGAGTTGTTTTTATTGATTATTATCGAGGAGAGATAGTCCACTTCATCCGCTTTTACCTTTTCCAGATCGGTTACAATCCTCTCTCCTTTCTGGCCATAACGGCTGACGAAAACCGCTCTATCCTGCAGCTCCATTTTTGCAAGCTTTTTCTTGATATCAGCAAAACTTTGGGAAACTTTCAGCAGCACGATAGTTTCGAAGTTTTTGACTATCTTTTCCAGCTCATCAGAGCCGGCAGGTCCATCTCTGCCGCTCGGAACAACAGCCAGCTTTTCATCTCCCCGCACCAGAGGCAGGTTAAGACAGCTGCTGCAGCCTGTAACTGCTGTCACTCCGGGAACAGTCTCCACTTCGAAATTTTCTTCGCAGCTCTGAAGTTCCTCCAGGAGATAGATATAGGTGCTGTAAAGCAGAGGATCTCCCAGGGTGATAAAGGCCACATCCAGACCGGATTTCAGATGCCGGCGGACCTGAAGGCCTGCTTTATGCCAGGCAGATTTTAGTTTTTCTTCATCATCGGTCATGGGAAATTCCAGCGGCTCGATCTTACCGCTTATATCCACAGCCTGCCGGGCTATCTGCAGTGCCAGGCTTTCCTTTTCTGATGAGGAAGTGGCGGGGCAGATGATCCCGGCGCTTCTCAAAATTTTACAGGCCGCAAGAGTCAGCTGATCGGGATCTCCCGGCCCCACTCCAACTCCGTAAAGTTTTCCCTTCATAATTTATGCGATTCTCCTTCAGCTTCAGATTTTTCTCCGCGCAGGCCGCAGATAACATGGACGGGATTGAGCCCCTCGAACATATGATAACTGCCCAGGGGGTTGGCCCGGGCGCACTGAACCTGGCTTATTTCCAGCCTGTATCCCCTTGATTTTAGTTCCCTGCGGGCATTACAGAGAGTATCTATTGTAACAGCATTTATCACCAGACAACCTCCGGGTTTGAGCCTCTCATCAGCAGCCTCTATTATCCCCGCCAGATTGCCTCCGCTGCCGCCGATAAATACCCTGTCTGGCGCGGCCAGACCTTCTAAAACTTCCGGAGCCTCACCAGAAACGATCTCGATATTTTTCGCCCCGAACTTTTCGGAGTTTTTCCTTATCAGTTCAAGGCCTTCGTCCTGGCGTTCTATCGCGATAACTTTTCCATCCTCCTCAACCATCAGGGCAGCTTCGACGGTCAGCGATCCGCTGCCAGCTCCTACATCCCAGACGATATGGCCGGCAGCCAGTCTGAGCGAAGAAAGGGTCACGGCTCTGATTTCGCGTTTGGTCATGGGAATTTCTCCCCGAATAAATTTATCATCCGGTATTCCCGGCGTCCGGTAGGGCCATCCCTCCGAGGATTTATTCATCAGCTATCACCATCACATTTAAATGAGAAAAATCATTGTCTTCGAGTTGAGAGAGTTTATACCAGGCAGTCCTCTCCTCCGGATAGGAGAGATTTTCTGCCACAAAAATCTGAAGTTCCGGGTCAACTCCCTTTTCGATGAGATAGCTGCCTATCCGGGCAGGCGAATACTCCTCGTCAGTAAAAATTCCGATCTTAGCCCGGCTTTTTACCAGCTCCAGCAGCTCTTCCAGATTATCGCGGCCATGCAGGCTGACAAAACGAACATCCTGCCAGCCAAGGCCGGCCCGGGCCAGCCCCAGCTGCATGGCGCTGATGCCGGGTATTATTTCCAGGTTCTCTCCGGAAAAATGCTTTTTGAGATAACCGGCCAGACTGTAAAGACCCGGATCTCCGGTAACAAGGACCATCACCTTTTTCTGCCTGCGGCTGCGGTCGATCAAATTTTTGGTGGCTTCCAGGTTAGAGCTCAGTTCGTGTTTTTCTGCTTCCAGACCGGCAAAGAGTTTTAGAGCCCGGGAACTTCCGACCAGAATATCGGCCTCCCTGGCCTTTCTTCTGGTTACAGGCAGCAGATATTCCCTGCTTCCCGGTCCCACACCGGCTATGACTATACTTCTCTCGTTATTCATCGGCTAGCTCCCTCGCCCCCTCTAAATTGTCGAGCAGCGAAATACCGCCAGCGCTGCCCAGCAGACCGGTTCGCATAGAAAAAATAACAGCTCCGATCTTCAGATCGCATCCGCAGCGCTGTCCGGCTCTTTCCACTATCTTTTCGGCCAGCAGCGGATAAACCTCCTGCAGATCTTCGCGTTCGATAATTTCGGCTGCCTCCTCGCTGGTGCCGCAGCTGAGAATTTCGCGCACATTTTGTGAGCCCAATCCCAGCGAAGCGCTGTAAGCGGCCAGAGTCTCCAGGCGGGCATCGGCGGTGCTGCTGTGGGTGTTGAAAACCCCCGCTGCAACTTTTACCAGCTTGCCCAGCTGGCCTATGAGCAAAATTTCCTCTAAATCCTCCTCACAGCTCTTTTCCAGCATAAAACCCACAAAATTACTCATTCTGATAATGATATCTTCGGCAAATCCCAGATCCAGAGCTTTATCCCGGCTGTAATTGCCGAAAACCAGCACCACTTTTTTCCTGCCCCGGGCGGCGGCCTGGCTCAACTCAAGAGCCAGCGATTCTCGATAGGCTTTATCTGACATCGGTTCGACCAGGCCGGAAGTTCCCAGAATCGAAATACCCCCTTCAATACCCAGCCGGGGATTGAAAGTCTGACGGGTCAACTCCTCTCCTCCCGGAGCAGAAACTATAACCCGGCAGCCGGTTTGGCCCAGAATATTCTCAACCTGTTCTGTAATCATCTGCCTGGGCACCGGGTTTATGGCCGGCTCTCCCGGATCAACAGGAAGTCCCGGCTCGGTCACCGTCCCCACACCTGAACCTGCTTCGATCGCTGTTATCTCATTGTCGGAACATAGCTCTAACCGAACAGCTATCTCAAGCCCGTCGGTGATATCGGGATCATCGCCTGCATCTTTGATTATCGAAGCCCGGGCTGTTTCGGCCGAAAAATCGGCGTCGGCCAGCTCCAATTCCAGCCTGATCCCGGCGGGAGTATCTATCTCAACCCTATCATATCTCTGCTGATCTCTGATCATTAAAGCTGCAGCCCGAGCAGCGGCTGCGGCGGCACTGCCGGTAGTGAAACCTTTTTTAAGATCCCGATCTCTATTTTCTTCGGCCAAATTGGTTTTTCTCTCCCGATCCATGCACACTCACCCCAGATTTTCAGACTTCAGCCTGCCATTTTACAGGTAAATGAGAGCGTTAATAGCAGCTGCGGCAGCAGCTGTGCCTCCCTTCTTGCCTCTGATGGTGATATGCGGTGCAGCAAGCTTCTCCAGTTCATTTTTGGCTTCAGCAGCTCCGACCAATCCCACCGGAGTGCCGATTATCAGAGCAGGATCAGCCTTGCCTGCCCTCACCAAATTTATCAATTCAATCAAAGCTGTGGGCGCGTTACCGATAACGTATATGCTCTCTCCGGTCTTTTCGGCCGCCTTTCTCATGGCCATCATGGAGCGGGTGATGCCGGCATCTTCAGCTTTATTGCGTACATCTTCGTCGGCTATAAAACATTCCACACTATAACCCAGATCATCGCTGAGTCGGGTGCTGACTCCTGACCTGAGCATATTGACATCTGTGATGATGCGGGCTCCTTTCTCCAGGGCCTTTCTGCCTTCCTCCACAGCATTTTCCGAGAAGACTGTGACCTCGCTGATGTCAAAATCAGCTGTGGCATGAACTATTCGATAGACTATTTCGCGCTCCTTTTCTGGCAGCTCTCGGCCCTGAAGAACTTCTTCTATGATCTCAAAGCTTTTATTTTGAATTTTTTCGGGATCAGTTATCAGTTCCACTCATTTACCCCTTTCCATCTATCAACTATAATATCGACCAGCCTGCTGTCATCCCCTATTATATCCCCGATACTGAACTCTATTCCGGGATATTTTTCGGCCAGCTCATCGACCTGAGCGGGTATATCCTCCTGGACGTGAATCCCCGGAAATAAGAAGAGAGGTAAAATTACTATCTTTTCGATTCCATCTCCGGCTAATTCTGCCACCCTTTCTTCTAAAGTGGGGTTGGTTAACTCCATAGCAGCTCCTTCTACGCGCTGATCTTCCAGCCGCCTGTCGAGCTTATCGATCAGATTATAAAACATTTTATTTGACTTATCAGCTCTGCTTCCGTGTCCCAGCACAATTATTCCGGTCTCACTCATTTTTACAATAGCCTCCTCTCAAATTGTCGAAATGAAATTCAGCTTCATCCCTCCGCGGCAGTTCCGCGCACAAATAAAAAAGCGCCCCCTTCTCCACAGGATGGACGCGGGGCTAAATGCAGAAAAAAACAGCCTACATCTCCTGCCGGCGAAGGTCAGTAGGTTGGTTACATCTTTTTCTCAGGCAGGTCTTCTGACTTCCGTTTTACAGCCGGGTCAAACCTTCCCCTGAATACACCAACCGGGTGGCAGACATAAAACCCGACCCAACGGTTACAGCGGCGGGCCCGTTCAGGTTTTTCACCTGATTCCCTATTCTCCCTCAGCCTTAGCTGATGGCACCTGAGATATAAAATTCGCCTGGTCATCTATATAATCATGTTTGCCTCTCTAATATTTGTTTAAAGACTCAGGTATAAACTCCTCTTTTAACCCAGCGGATACATCCCGCCAGGTAAAATTACAGGAAAATTGTAAAATGGATTACTGTAAATTTTCCTGTTTTCAGGCATAATTCAAAACTGCAGCCGGTTATAACCGGATAAACTCCCCTACTGCTGTCCCGCCCTCCCCGGGCGGGAATTTTTTACTTTTTAGGTGTGATCAAAATAGTCATCCTCTACAAAGTCCTGAATTTCTCCCTCTCTAAAACTTTCCTCTCTGGCCCCCGCGACCTCCTCTTCGTTATCATCAAGGTCAGCTCCTTCTTCTCTCTCCTCCAGCTCGCGTTCGATATCGTTGAGAAGATTGACTATCTCTTCCAGCTGAAAATAAAGATCATCCTGTTCCATATCCAGCTGTTCCAGTACCTTTTCCAGTTCAATGCGGCCATCTCTAACCATATAAACCAGCGATCTTTCCTCTCTCATCATGGTCTTTGCTCCCGGAGGAACTCCCCCCCTTCTCTGAATTTATATTCGCATTCTTATCTTCGTGGTTTAGATTATAACACAGTTTACCCTCTGTTAGAAATAAGGGGCTGACAAAACAATATTAATCAGTTATAATGTGTTCTGATGGTATTCTATCATAACAAGAGAATTCTGCAAACATCATCCGAATATACTGGTAAATAGAATTGCTGCAGGATGAGTTTTTTAGCAGTCCGGAAAGGAGATGCCAAAACATGTTCAACTTTTTTATCAACGGCCTCAAGGAAAAACTCCAGCCTCTCAAGCTGAAATTTCTGGGACTTCTGGCCGGCGGTTACATAGCTTCCTTTGTCAGTGTGCAGGGCATTCAGGCTCTCATGCCATTTATCCGCAGAGAATTTGCCATCTCTCGCACCCAGGCCGGCCTCTACTCGACCGTATTTTTTATATCGGCCACCGCTGTCGCACTTTTCAGCGGAAACATCGTCGATAAAATCGGCTCCCGGACCGGTCTTCTTATCGGGCTTTACAGCATGGGCGGGCTGTTTATATTTCAGGGGGCCGCTCCCGTTTACGGTCTGCTGCTGGTGCTGGGATTATTGACCGGTCTGGGATTCAGCATTATTACACCGGCTGTAAATAAGGCGGTGATGATCGAAGTAGAACCATCCCATAGAGCTGTCTCTATGGGTATTATGCATTCGGGCAGCGGAGTCGGAGGCTTTGTGGGTGCAGCTATTCTGCCCGCCCTGGCTGGCTTCATAGGGTGGCGTCTATCGATTATTCTGGCGGGCATCATCAGTTTACTTATCGGTCTGATAGTTCAGCGTTATTTACAGGTCTCCAGTCTCGAAGAAAAAGATGAGGAAAATTCTTCCGGAAAAAGTTTTTCCCGCCAGCTCTATCGCGTTCTCAGCAACCGCCAGTTAATGCTGGCCTCGGGGCTGGGAGTAGTTTTCGGCCTGGCAGTCGGTGCAATTCCGGCTCATTATACACTGTATTTAACCATGGATTTAAACTTTTCCGAGGCCGCCGCCGGACTCGCACTCGGAGTTGTGCAGATCGGAGGAGTCGTGGGTCGCATTTTCTGGGGATGGTTGAGCGATATTCCCTTTAAAGGCGACCGCAAAAATACCTTCCTCGTCATCATGATAACAATCGTTATATTAAATCTCACCAGCGCTTTTGCAGGCAGCCTGCTGGGCTCGAGTCTGCTTTTGATGATGCTCTTATCATTTATGCTGGGAGTTTCCGCCCTGGGGTGGAGCGGACTATTTTTTACCGTGGTCAGCGAAAGAGCCACAGCCGAACAGACAGGCATGGCCTCCGGCATGGCGCTGGTATTTCTGCGCCTGGGCGTTGTCATCGGGCCTGCTATCTTCGGTCTGCTGGGAGATTATTTCGACCATTACCGCTACAGCTGGCTGCTTTTGACAGTGCTCGTGCTAATTTCGGGCTCCATATATTACATTCTTCAAAGCCGACAGGACAGGAAAAGAGCTGAAGCCAGCGGCGCCGACAGCTGATCTGAAAGCAAAAATGATCTAAGCCGGCAAAAACTCTTTTACCAGCAGCTCGGCCACCCTGGTCACCTCTTCTTCGGAGAAAATCTCGTTTTCATCGCAGTCATCACACTCTTCATTTATAACTGTTGTAAGCAGATCATCCTCCTCTTCGCTGCAGAGCGGGCCATCATGTTCGGCCGGTCTGTATATTTCGACCTTGGGTTTATCGCCGGATTTGTATCCCTCCGTCAGAGCTATATCTATTCCCTCCAGATATTTATCCCGCAGCTCGTCCAGTTCTCTTTCCTCCTCGACATCTTTTATCAGAGCCAGTTTCCAGGGGGAGGATATCAACACCAGTTCAGCACCGGCCTGCTTGTGTCGCCAGGTATCCTTGCCAGGCCGATCTATATCAAAACCGTGCACATCGTGTTTGATTGTGCCCACTTTGCAGCCCATCTCCTCCAGGCGCGGTATTAGTTTTTCCAGAAACAAAGTCTTGCCGCTCCCACTCTTACCCACTACCGAAACTATCGGAACTTTCCTGGCTGCTGTCATAATTTTTGCCTCCTGTAAATGTATTAAAATCCGGCATATCAAAACTCAGTTCATATTGGAGTTCATTTCAACGGCCGAAAACCTCAAAATATCGGGGCAGGATATTCTCACGGGCTTTTTTAAGCTCTTCCCGGGTGTTGATGTTATAAAAAAGGTATTTAAAATCGAGTTTATTGTAAATAAATTCTTTATCGAATTTTTCAATCTCAACCCGGGAATAAAAGGTTATTATCTTTTTTTCCCCGGCCTCAACCATCTTTTCCACCGAAGGCAGGCAGCTTCTTCTGTAAACCGCAGCCAGCGGTTCGAGATAGCCGTCCTCATTTTCGGGAACCAGCCCCTCACTGCTGCACATATCCAGCATCAAATGGGCTGCTTCCGGGCTAAAAAAAGGCATATCACAGGCGAGAAAAAAATTTTTCTCTGATCGCGTATCCTCGAGGGCGGTCATAATACCTCCCAGCGGTCCGGCTTCATCGATATCCTCAATCACATCGGCATTATAGTTTTCAAAATTTTTGCTATCTTTAGCCACTATTTTTATCTCATGACTTTTAAATTCTCGCCGAAAACGAGACAGTATGAATTCCAGCATCGTTTTATCTTCCGTCAAAAGTACATGGGGCTTATCCCCGTTCTCCATTCTGGTGCTGTTTCCGCCTGCCAGAATATATATACTCACTTTTTGTCCCCTTTCTTTACATATGCCGGGAATAACTGCCATTGATATAATTAGAACCTTCCCGATCCCGATTGGCCCGGGGAGGACGGGAAGGCTTCTTTTGGTTTTACCTGCTCTCCACAAGTTGAAGATGTTGACCGGTCTTCGAAAAAAGGTATATTACTCCTGCTCCTCATCTTTTTCACGGGGTACCACTTCGAGATTGATTTCGGCTGTGACATCTTCAAATAATTTGACGATCAATGTATGTTCACCCAGTTCTTTGATGTTTTCTTCCATCTCTATATCACGCCGATCAATATTGTAGCCGGCTTCAGCCACAACTTCTTCTATATCCTGAGTGGTTACCGATCCGAACAATCTATCCTGTTCTCCAGCTTTTACAGCTATCTCGAAAGTTTCATCAGAAAGCTCGTCGGCTGTTTTCTGAGCTTTTTGACGTCGCTCTTCTTTGCGGCGCTCGCGGGCCCGCTGCTTTTCCCTTATCTGCTGAATCTTTCCTTCTGTAGCCATCTCGGCCAGACCCTGAGGTATTAGATAATTGCGTCCGTAACCATCGGCCACTTCAACTATTTCTCCGGCTTCTCCCAGATTTTCTACCTCTTCTTTCAGTATAATTTTCAAGATGAATCCTCCTCTCTGAGTAAATTAAACATGAATTTATCGGATCTAAATTTTTTCGGTCAGCTTATCAGCTGCCGCAGATCAATCCACAAATCTATAAGTCCGATGCCCAGCATTACCATCGGCAACACCGGAATTATCAGCACAGCCAGAATGTACAGCCAGCGAAAAAGCGAAGCTTTTGTCCAGCTGCCAACGGAGTATAATCCCACTCCAAACCCCTGCAAAAAAACCACAAAAAAGGCCAGGGCGGCAATATTGAACATTATCGCCTGCTCGCGAAACAGCAGTCCAAAAACCACGGCCAGAGAAACCGGCACCGAGGGAAACCGCCAGCTAGCTATTGAACTGTAGGTCTCGACCGAGAAGTTTTTAACCTGCAGAAACCAGTGAACGAAGTAGTAATTGAGAATACCGGTCAGGGAGCCAGATATTATCAGGAAAGCGGGTAAAAGCCTGGTCAGAAGCCTGAGCTGCATCTCCAGCATCGGACTCAGCTCCTCTTCTCCCATCACCGGATCGGCCAGTTCCTGAACCATCTCCGTAAGTCCCTGCTGTATACCCATATCCAGACTAAACAGCAAAAATGCAGCCAAAATCAGATTTGAAAGCGAGGCTGCCACAACAGTCAAGATCAGAACCTTTCTGGCTGAGAGATCTTCCCTCAAAGCTCCGGCCATGACAAAACCGATAAAACCAAAGCCCACCACCGTCACCATGCTCATCAAAGGTGAGAACAGCAGGCCGTTGATGATAGCAGACCCTATTATCATCATTCCAGCTCGCCTCTGTCCCTGCTTCAGGGACAGATAAACCACGGGAAGAGGCCAGATGATCACTACAGCTATGGTAAATATCGGGAAGGTGAAATTCAAAAATGTTAAAAACACCACAGCCAGAAGTGAAATGATAAATTGTAACCTTCTGTCGGATTTTTCTTCCTGCTCAGCCAAGAATACAGCCCCTCCTATATTATAGAGCCTGCTCAAAACATTTAATCGCCCGATAATTCATAAAAAGGCAGGGGAGAGTTAATCCCCTGCCCGGCAGTCTCAACTTTATCTTAATCTTTGACGTATGGCAAAATTGCCAGCTGACGCGATCTTTTTATGGCTGTGGTCAGTTTGCGCTGATGTACCGCACAGTTACCGGTTATCCGCCGGGGAATTATCTTCCCTCTATCGTTGATAAACCTGTTCAGAGTACCGGAATCTTTATAATCAACTTCCTGATCATTGGCGCAGAAATAACAGGATTGATTGGTGCCTCTGGCCATAAGTTTTACCTCCTTTGTGACAGAAACTCAAATTTATTCTTTTAAAAAGGTACGTCGAATTCATCATCATCGAGCATATCAGCAGCTGGTGAAGGTTCCTGATCGGCGGCTGACTGATCTTCCTGACTGCTGCTCTGATTTTGGGAGGGAGATTCCGAACGCTGTTCTCCATCACCGGGCCAGTCCAGGAAAGTAACATCGTTGGCCACTATTTCAGGGTTGACAAAAGTTCTATCCTCTCCCTGACGTTTGCGGATCTGAAGCCTGCCCGACACAGCCACCATTCTTCCTTTGCCCAGATGCTGAGCGCAGGTTTCAGCCAGGCCCCGCCAGGTTACAATCGGAATAAAATCTACATCTCTTTCCCCGTCTCTGTTCTTGTAATTTCTCTCCACAGCTAGAGTAAAATTGCTCACGGGAGTCCCGCTGCTCGTATATCTCAATTCAGGATCCTGGGTAAGCCTGCCTATTAACACTACTTTATTCAACATTTTACAACACCACCGATTTAATATTACTTATCTCTGCGTACGACCAGATGACGCATGACATCGCCTATCAGTCCGAATTCCCTTTTCAGGGCATCGGTAACTTCAGGGGAGCCTTCAAACTCAATAACTACATAATATCCTGTACGCTGGTTATCGATTTCGTAAGCGAGCCGCTTTTCCCCCCACTCATCGATCTCTTCGATTTCAGCGTCAGAGGATTCAATGACCTCTTTGACCCGCTCGAGAGTGCGCTCGCGCGCTTCCTCGGATTGATCGGGGTTTAAGACAAAGGTAGTTTCGTATTTGCGCATTGTTTCTGGCAATTAATACACCTCCTCCATTTGGACTTATGGCTTCTACGCTTCTGGCAGAAGCATGGAAGATATCCTTCATTAAAGATACCTTATTTATTATAGCACCCAGCCGCTTTACTTGCAAGCAGCTTAAATCGTTTTATTAAAACTTAAAATAGCATATATCACCGTCCTGAATTACATAATCCTGACCCTCAGTTCTAACCAGGCCCTCAGATCGCGCGGCCTCCATATTTTCTACTTCAGCCCAGGTGGAAAAGTTTATTACCTCAGCCCTGATAAAATTTTCCAGCATGTCGGAATGAATTTTGCCAGCTGCTTCCGGCGCGGTGGAACCGGCCGGCACCGGAGTGGCCCTTACTTCATCTCCGACAACCGTATAAAAAGTGATCAAATTCAAAAGATCATACCCGGCCCTTTTTAATCTTTCCAGCCCCCGGCTTTCCAGCCCCATCTCCTCGAGAAAAAGCTCCTGCTCTTCGGGATCAAGTTCCACCAGCTCCTCCTCGAAGGTAGCAGATAACTCCACAAGTTCCTCGCCTCGCTCCTCAGCAAGCTGGCGCATCTCGAGAATGCTTTCATTATTTTCGCGATTTTCGAGTTTGTTTTCGCTCAGATTGGCAACAAAAAGGGTGGGTTTGGCCGTGAGCAGAAATAACTCTGCAACCAGCTCTTCTTCAGCTTCGTTCAGATCCATAAGCCGCACCGGTCTGCCCGATTCCAGCTCCTCTTGAAGATGATCGAGATAGGAGACCTCTTCTCTGTATTTATTTTCCCCCGTCTTCAGCATCCTTTCCGTTTTCTCACGCCGGCGCGATATGGTTTCCAAATCTTTTATGATCAATTCCGATTCCAGTATTTCTACATCGCGCAGAGGATCAATAGCACCCTCAACATGGGCAACTTCGCCTCCGGCAAAAAGCCTGACCACATGCACAATAGCATCTACTTCTCTGATATGAGAGAGAAATTCGTTGCCCAATCCCTCACCTCGGCTCGCACCTGCCACCAGACCGGCTATATCCACAAACTTCAGGGGTGCACCCCGGCAGGTTTCGGGTTGATAGTGTTCTTTTAATTTGTCCAGCCGCCGATCTTCAATTTCTACCACTCCCACATTGGGATCGACCGTACAGAAAGGATAGCTATCTGCCGGCACACCTGCTTCAGTAAGAGAATTGAACAGGGTTGATTTGCCTGCATTGGGAAGTCCTACTATACCGAGTTCCATTTTTTACCTCCAAAACTGATCTATTCTTCAGCCTTTTCCAGAATTTCTGCAAATGATTTTTCAAATTTTTTTCGCTTCATTCTAACAAACCGATCACACTCACAGCAGCGCAGTTTAAAATCCATGCCCACCCGAATGACCCGCCAGCGATTGGCACCACAAGGATGAGGTTTTTTCATTTTAACTATATCTTCTGGTTTAACATCAGCAGAGTTCATGATGTTTCACCCCTTTTACGACCTGGTCTTTGTATCTGATTTTAAAAAATAACAAAATCAAACAATCCATATTATGACCACTATGCCGATAAGACCGGCCAAAATCATCGGCAGAAGACAGCCAGGATCGCGGTAAAAAGGCCTGCTGTCGGTTTTGAGTGAGAAAGTTCCCCGCTTTTGAGCCTTCTTTAAAAATTTGATTGAATCTTTATATTCTCCGCCCTCACGCTTAATAACACCTAGATTATTGTAGGCGGGTCCGTACTCGGGATTGATCTCTAAAGCCTGCCGGTAAAGCTTTTCAGCTCTGTCCAGCTCCCCTGCCTCTTTGGCAAGATTGCCCAGATTGCTGAGTGCAGGAGGATAATCCGGGTCCTGATTCAAAGCGCGCTCCAGCAGATTTTCTCCTTCATCTGTTCTGCCGGCTCTGATCTGTATCACTGCCAGCTTGTTTAAAGCCGGAACAAATTTTTCATCTTCTGCCAGAATTTTATCGAGAATTTGCTCGGCTTTTGAAGTCTTTCCCCTTTTAATCATCTCCTCCGCCCGCCTGTAATCCTTCGCTATCTCTTCGGAGGTTTTATCGATATGTTCTTCTTTGCGCATGCCAAAAAGCACCTCCAGCAGCCGCCGTCTGCATTTATAGCATTATATCACAGCCGCCGCAGGATAAAAAGGCGCTCCATGCCCGGGCAAAACCGGGGCAGGAGCGCCCTGTTTTGTGATGTGATCATTCAATTATCAACTTCAGTCTCATTATCCCCAGCAGAGATCGGGGTTTCTGGCCGCTTCAGCCTCATCAAGATGCCCGACCGGGGCCTCATGAGGAGCATTTTTAACCATCTCAGGGTCTTCTTCTGCTTCTCTGGCTATAGTTTTCATGATATCAGCAAAGTTATCCAGCGATTCTTTGTTCTCAGTCTCCGTCGGCTCCGTCATCATAGCTTCTTCGACGACCAGCGGGAAGTATATGGTGGGAGCGTACTGATTGTAATCCAGCAGACGTTTGGCGATATTCTGGGTTGTAACTCCGTGTTCTTTCTTTTGCTTGCGTCCCGATATAACGAACTCGTGAAAGCTGTCAGCTGCAAAGGGCAGATCAAATTCATCGATGAGCTGCTGCTTGAGGTAATTAGCATTGAGTACAGCGTTTTCCGATACCCTTTTAAGACCTCCGGCTCCCTGGCCGCGAATGTAGGCATATGCCTTCAACATGACTGCATAGTTGCCGTTAAAAGCATGGACTTTGCCCAGCGATTTGGGCCTGTCGCTGTCCCAGTAATACTCATCATCTTCTTTAGAAAGCACAGGAGCAGGAATATAGGGTTTTAATTCCTCCTTTACAGCTACCGGGCCGGATCCGGGACCGCCGCCTCCATGAGGGGTGGAAAAGGTCTTATGCAGATTGTAATGAATCACATCAAAATTCATATCTCCGGGGCGCGCATAGCCCATTACAGCATTCATGTTAGCTCCATCATAATAGAGAAGACCCCCGGCTTCATGAACAATCTCGGCTATTTCCCTGATATCCTTTTCAAAGATTCCCAGCGTGTTGGGGTTGGTGAGCATGAGCGCGGCCACATCTTCATCAGCTGCTTCTTCCAGCTCATCGAGATCGATCATTCCTCTGTCGTTTGATTCAATCTCAACCACTTCCATACCGCACATGGTGGCAGTAGCCGGATTGGTTCCATGAGCTGAATCAGGTACTATTACCTTATTTCGATCGCCTTCTCCGTTATCTTCGAGATAATTCAATATAATCTGCAGGCCAACGTATTCCCCGTGTGCTCCGGAGGCTGGCTGGAGACTGACCTCATCCATACCGCTGATTTCGGCCAGATATTGTTTTAGTTCGTAGAGAAGCGAAAGTGAGCCCTGAACATGTCTTTCCGGTTGATAGGGATGAAGCATGGTAAGCCCGGGTATTCTGGCAATATCCTCATTAACCTTGGGGTTGTACTTCATGGTGCAGGAACCCAGCGGGTATATGCCGGAATCGACACCATAGTTGAGTTCTGAGAGACTCGTGAAATGTCTGACAACATCAACCTCGCTGACCTCCGGCAGCCCGGGCGCCTCATCACGAAGAGCCCATCCGGGCAGGTTTTCGCCGGGATCGACTTCGGGCACTTCTATCTCTGGCAGCGAATAACCCGTTCTGCCCGGTGTGCTGTAATCCTTCAATAAAGGTTCCTTCATTGCAGCACCACCTCCAGGGTGGAAACGTAATTATCCAGATCCTCTTTATATTTTTTCTCCGTCACATTAACCAATAGTCCTTCGACCTCTCCGAACTGCGAAAGATCGACCCCGGGCAGGATCCCTCTTTCTATCATTCCCTTTTCAATTTCGGCTGCAGATTTATCGGTCTTCATCCAGAACTCATGGAAGTGATTGTCGCCGTTGACTATCTCAACACCTTCCAATTCAGCCAGCTGATCCTTGAGATAGCGAGTCTTCTGATAGCAGTGATCGGCCACATCCTGAAGTCCCTGTTTGCCCATCGCTCCCATATAAATTGCGGCCATGACGACGTTCAGATTTTCGTTGGTGCAAATATTTGATGTTGCCCTCTCTCTACGGATATGCTGCTCCCGGGTCTGCATGGTCATTACAAAGCCCTCGTTGCCTTCATCATCAGTGGTGCGGCCAGAAAGACGTCCCGGCATTTTTCGCAGCAGCCTTCTATCATCTCTTATGGCCAGGTATCCCAGGTAGGGGCCGCCGTAATTAACCACATTGCCCAGAGGTTGAGCTTCTCCCACTGCGATATCAGCACCGAGCTCTCCCGGCGGAGTCAGCATACCTAAAGCTATGGGATTGGCAACAACGATAAGCTGAGTGTCGCTGTCCTCCAGAGCATCGTTTAACTTCTCGATATCTTCTATTGCTCCAAAAAAGTTAGGATATTGAACTACGACTGCAGCAGTTTCCGCATCAACAGCATCGATAATTTCATCGACTTTAACTACAGGTTCCTCCTCGTGCATCTCTATCTCATTAAAATCTATATCCTGAGGATATCCGTAGGTGCGGGCCACTCGACGATAGGCCGGATGAACAGTGCTCGAAAGAACAACTTTATCGCTGCGGGTAAATCGCGCTGCCATTAACACCGCTTCTCCGACAGCAGAACCTCCATCGAGCAGCGAAGCATTAGAGATCCCCATCCCGGTCAGTTCACATATCATGCTCTGATATTCATAAATTGTCTGCAGAGTTCCCTGGCTGAG
This sequence comes from Halarsenatibacter silvermanii, assembly GCF_900103135.1. Classification (NCBI taxonomy): domain Bacteria; kingdom Bacillati; phylum Bacillota; class Clostridia; order Halanaerobiales; family Halarsenatibacteraceae; genus Halarsenatibacter; species Halarsenatibacter silvermanii. Next base: position 42,762 of record NZ_FNGO01000015.1, read on the forward strand.
TTCGGCCTGATAAGGGGTATAAGAGGTGTAAAATTCCTGGCGCAGTACCAGATGATCGATAATAGCCGGCAGATAATGATCATAGGAACCGGCTCCCAGATAACTATCTATTTCCCCCAGGCTCAAGTTGCGCTCGGCCTTTTCCTGAGCCAGCTCGACCAGCTCCATTTCCGACATTCCTTCGGGAATTTCAAAGGGACGATCCAGCATGACCTCCTCAGGTATGGCAGAAAATAATTCTTCTACATCTTCCGCGCCTATGGCAGAAAGCATTTCCTCCCGTTCCCGGTCGGTGTTGGAGATATAAGAAATATTACTCATTTAGGCTTCCTCCTCCAGATAATCCTGATATTCTTCAGCATCCATGAGCTCATCAAGTTCGGATTCATCGCTGAGCTCAATTTTAACAATCCACCCTCCTTCATAGGGTTCATCATTGATAAGCTCAGGGCTGTCGAGCAGATCTTCATTGACCTCCACGACCGTACCGCTGACCGGTGTGTAAACATCGGAAACAGCCTTGACAGACTCGATAACACCAAAGTTTTCATGTTTGTCGAATTCGTCGCCTTCCTGAGGCATCTCAACAAAAACAATATCTCCCAGCTCTTCCTGAGCATGATCCGTTAAACCAACTTTGCCAGAGCCATCCTCCACGGCTATCCATTCATGATCTTCCGTATAGCAGTAATCTTCCGGTACTTCCATATTATCCGCCTCCTGTTGTGATTTTTTATAAGGATCTTCTTGTATTCAGTTGGATAATAGGTGTGTAAAACCTCATTTTAATTGTGCTGTAAGATATAAAGCTTCGTTCACAATGAAATTTTTCCCCGGTTTAAGTTTAGTTGTCGGCCAAAAAATTGCGCTCCCTTCGCGAAAGCTCGTCCTTGAGCTCCCGCTCAGCCCGGCACATCCTGAGCCGGGGACACTATTTTTTGGCCGTGGACTCAACCTGAGTTTCGAAAAATTTCGAGTATCACTTTGCTTTATATCTTCCAGCCACTATTGTCATGATAGCGGTCTTATACGATATCTATCAACTGATAACAAGAAGATCCTTTTATAAATCATCTGATGCTAAAATTTCATATATATATGAATCTTCTCCATATCAGCTGGTTTAATATATCTTAGTCATATTCATACTGCTTATTACTGGAAGCTGACACGAACTTTGAAATTTTAACCAGCTGTTTCGGAGAAGAGCCATATTTATTAAACCATTTTGCAGGTTATATAAAAGGTGTCTTCACAATTTCGGCAGCCAGAGAACGCCCTCTTACTTCAATCTCAATCTCTCTGCCCACTTCAGAATATTCCTTATCTATATAAGCAAGGCCAATATTCTCCTCCAGACTGGGAGAATAAGAACCGCTGGTAACCTCTCCAATCTCTTTATCACCGCTGAGAACTGCATAACCATTGCGGGCTATGCCTCTTTCCCGAACTATAAAACCGGCCAGCTCTTTATCATATCCTTCTTCTCTGATCTCCACCAGGGCTTCCCGGCCAATAAAATCGCCTCCGTCAAAATCAACCGTCCAGCTCAAATTGGCCATCAGCGGGTGAATTTCCTCTGAAAGCTCGTGGCCATAAAGACAGAGCGTTTTTTCCAGCCTGAGAGTGTCACGTGCCCCCAGTCCTGTCGGCTGAATATCATGGCTTTTCCCGGATTCCATTATCCGCTGCCAGACATTATCAGCCTCTTTGGCGGCAAAATAAAGTTCAAAACCGTCTTCGCCCGTATATCCGGTTCGAGAAATTATGGTATCCACTCCGGCTATTTTCCCCTGGCTGAACTGAAATGGGTCGATTTCACCGAGCTCACAATCCGCCTGAGAGTTTAATACTTCTTCTGCAGCAGGCCCCTGCAGGGCGAGCAGAGCATATTCTTCGGTTCTATCATCGACCTCGACATCAGTAAAACTTTTTTCTTTTATCCATTCAAAATCTTTTTCTCGATTGGCTGCATTGACAACCAGGAGTAATTCATCTTCGGCCATCCGATATATCATCAGATCATCGACGACTCCCCCATGCTCATAGCACATGGGTGAATAAACCACAGATCCAGCTGACATATCAGCTATACTGTTTGTCAGCAGGTAATCAGCGCACTCTGCTGCTCTCTCGCCGGTCAGAAAAATCTCACCCATATGAGATACGTCAAAGAGACCGCAGTTCTTTCTAACATTGCGGTGTTCTTTGATAATTCCTTCGTACTCAACGGGCATCTCCCAGCCGCCAAAATCCGTCATGCTGGCTTCCAGCTCTTCATGCCGATGATAAAGCGGGGTTCTTTTAATTTTTAACCACCTCCATCAAATATTTTCCTCCAGAGAATCAAAATAGGGGAGGCTATAAATTAATATAGCCTCCCCTGTCCAGTTAACCTGTCCAGAGATCCGTCCATCCAGGATTCTTAAGCCTGAGAGTTTCGGTTCCCGCAGGAACCTTGCACCTTCGGCGCCCAAATAGGGACTCTCTCCTGAACTTCAACCGGAATCGACATATTGTGTTGATATGTCAGCAGGTATAGGTCTGTATATGATATTTTCAAAAATGGTATATTGATTTACTTCCGTAAAAATCGCTTGCTCCCAGAATACTTTCTCTGACTCATTATATATATTCTTTTTAAACAGCAGAATTCCTTCCTATAAATTCAGATTTTTTATATATTATAAATAAATGAATTAATAATTATCTCCGACAATTTTGCTGTTATTCGGGATTGAAAAGGTTTTCTACATCCTCCTTTACCTCATTGCGGGCCAGACAAATTATCAAATCATCTTTGAATAACCTGGTATTCCCCCGGGGAACCAGCGGGGAATCGCCCCGCAGAACAGAGGCAAAAACCACTTCCTGCGGCATATCGATTTCTTTTAATTTCTTACCTTCGACAGGTGAGTTCTCAGCCACCGTGAGCCTGAAAAGATTGAGACCGTCAAGATCATGGTAAAGGAGCTCTTTCATATCCTTAACTTTGACTTCCTGATCTACCAGCGCAGAAAGTATAGAGGCGCTGCTTACGGCGACATTTACTCCCAGCCAGTCGAAAAGCTTTTCATTGCCGGGGGTATTGACGGTGGTGAAGGTTCGATCGACCCCAAATGTTCTTTCGGCGATTTGACATATAACAAGATTATCCTGATCATCTTTGGTAACCGCTAAAACCACATCAGCTTTTTCTGCGCCCGCTTTTTCCAGCACATCGGCATCAGCTCCATCTCCCTGAACAGTTTCGATATCAAAGCGGTCCTGGAGCCGCTGACATTTATTTTCATCCATCTCAACCAGAATGATGTCATGCTCGTCTCTATTCAGATCATTGATTAAATATCTGCCCATTTTGCCGCCCCCGACAATTATTATATTCATGAATTATAACACCCCTATCAATTAAGATGGTTGGATCTTCTCCATATAAGGATAGAATATAGTTTTGGGCATATTCATATTCCTTATTTTTGGAAGTTACAAGGCTCTGTTCACAGTGAAATTTTTCCTGATAACCGAGTATATATGGCTATTTCACCAACTGTTCTATAGAAGAATCAGATGGTTTAACTTAAGCCTGCTGTCAGGACGATCAAAAAATCAGGATCGGATCTGAAATCTTATTCTTCAAACTTTTGGAGCAGATTTTCCAGCTGATCCAGGCTATCAGCTTTTATATGCAGCTGCCAGCTCTCCTCATCCTCTTTTATTTTTATCTCCAGAGGCAGCATTCTGGACAGCTGTTTTTCCAGGCTGCTGCGGCGGACCTGCCTGCTTTTGTCTTCTACCCCTCCATCTGAATGCCTTACATCGATCTCATCTTCATCCAGCTGTTCTCCTGGTTCAGAGGTTTCAGTTTTGACTTTTTGGGACAGCCTGTCAATATTCAATAACTCTTTATCTTTCCGCTCCCCTGACTCTTCGGCGCTTTTTTTGAGCCTGGAAACATACTTCTCGGTTTCTCTCACACTCATCTTCTCTTCCATGATCTTTTCAGCTGCTTTTATCTGCTGATCTTTGCTGTCAATACCGGCCAGAGTTCTGGCCTGTCCGGCTGATAATGTTTCACGTGAAACATATTCCTGTACCTCGAGAGGGAGTTTGAGCAATCTGAGTGAATTGCTGATACTTGAACGACTTCTGCCCAGGCGCGAGGATAATTCAGCCTGGGTGAGATCAAGCTCTTCAAGAAGCTGTTTATAAGCGCGAGCCTCTTCCAGCGGATTGAGATCTTTCCGATGAATATTCTCTATCAGAGCAAGTTCCATCATTTTATCTTGATCCAGATCTCTAACCAGAGCCGGAATCCTTTCCAGGCCGGCTTTTCTGGCAGCCCTCCAGCGTCTTTCCCCGGCCACAAGATAATATCCTTCCCCGGAGGTGGTGAGAATAACAGGCTGCAGAATCCCGTTTTCCCGGACTGATTCAGCGAGTTCTTCCAGCTCTTCTTCAGCAGCCGCATTATCTCTGGGCTGATAGGGATTGGGCTCAATTCTCTCGAGATTTATATCCTTCAACTCCTGATCATGCTCCCCTTTGCTTCCCAGCAGAGCATCGAGTCCCCGGCCCAGTCGACTCTTTTTTTCTTCATTCATTCTCGAGCACCTCCTCTGCCAGCTGACTGTAAGCTTTTGCGCCCCGGGAAGAAGGATCATAGGCAAATATTGATTGACCGAAGCTGGGAGCTTCGCTTAATCTGACATTTCTGGGTATTACCGTCTCATAAAGTCTGTCGGAAAAAAACTTCTCAACCTCCTCGCTCACCTGAGAGGAGAGATTGGTGCGGGCATCGTACATGGTTAAAAGCACACCTCTGATTTTTAGAGAGGGATTTAAATTGTTCTGGACAAGCTCAACTGTATCCAGAAGCTGTCCTAAACCTTCTAAAGCATAATATTCACACTGTATTGGTATAATAATATCATCAGCAGCGGATAAAGCATTGAGCGTCAAAAGTCCCAGAGAAGGAGGACAGTCGATCAAAGCATAATCGTAATCTATCAGCTTCCCTTCTATTTCCTGGGCCAGCTTCTTCTCTCTGGATATTTGTGATACCAGTTCGATTTGAGCCCCGGCCAGATCGATGCTGGAAGGCAGCAGTTTGAGATTATCCTCGTCCAGATCCTGAACCAGTGTATCGAACTGCTGACTGCCCAATAGAAGTTCATAAATGCTGTGTTCGAGTTCTGATTTATCCACGCCCAGTCCGCTGGTGGCATTGCCCTGGGGATCAATGTCAATAATGAGAACTTTTTTTCCCTTTCTGGCCAGCGCCGCTCCCAGATTTACGGCGGTGGTGCTTTTTCCTACCCCACCTTTTTGATTGACCACAGCGGTTATATATGCTTTGTTATTCTCTTCATTTCTATCAGTCATGATTGTCCTCCCCCGGGCCCCTGGCCCTGATCTCCTGTAAATTTAAACTAATCCTGTAAATATAATTCTATCAAACCGCCTTATCTCCTGCCTAAAGAGGTCGCTTCTCGGGAACTCCGACGCTGCGGGGAAATCTTTCCGGAGTTTTTTCTACTTTTTTGGAAATGAGAAAATACCTTTCTTCTTCCAGATAAGGAACGTCAATTTTCCGGACAATAATTTCAGACCCACCCATTTTTTCAGCAACTCCTGCAGCTGTTTTTAACTCTTCCCTGTAATTTGGCCCTTTATATAAACCCACCTGGCCAGAAACTCTGACCAGCGGCAGAGCATATTCCAGCACGACACCCGCCCGGGCCACTGCTCGGGCTGTGACAAAGTTAAACTTCTCTCGAAAATCGGGATCATCCCCCAAAATTTCCGCTCTTTCTGCAATGGGAAAACAGTTATGAATATCGAGCTTGTTGACTGATGATCTGATAAAATCAATCCGGCTCTGTCGAGAATCGAGCAGATAAAAATCTATATCCGGACGGGCCAGGCTCCACAAAAATCCTGGCAGACCGGCCCCGCTGCCGATATCAAGCACCGGCCCCCCAGAAGGTATGGATTCCAGAGAAAGAGGGGCCAGACAATCGAGGAAATGGCGTATAATAATTTTCTGTGAACCTTTCGTCCCAATTAAATTTTTTCTTCTGTTCCGCCGCTGTAAAAGTTCTAAAAAAGATATCATATTCTCCAAATTCTGTCTGGATAGCGAGATGCCGATCAGATCTGCTCCCTCTTTGAGCAAACGAAATTCTTCCTGCAAGGCTATTATCATCACTCCTCTTTTTCTTTATCGGCTTTTTCCTCTTTTTCCAGATAAATCATCAGGGCAGAAATATCTGCCGGCGAAACACCCGAAATTCTGGAGGCCTGGCCTAAAGATCGAGGTCTGATGCGCGATAATTTTTCCCGAGCTTCCTGGCGAAGATTGGAAAGTTCATCGTAGTTGATATCTTCGGGCAGAAGGCGATTTTCCATCCTTTCAAACTCCTTAATCTGCTGGCGCTGTCTGTCGATATAGCCCTGATATTTATTGGAGATCTCCACCTGCCTGAAAACTTCTCGAGGATATTCCGGCAGATCATCCACGATCTTTTTCAGATCCGGATAAGAAATTTCGGGCCGGCGCAGGATTTTTTCCAGATTTGCATCCTGTTTAAGCCCACCGCTGTCCAGTTCCTGAAGCGCCTGTATTACATCTCTGGTGGGAGTAACTTTTGTATTGTTCAGGTAATCTTCCAGCTCCTCTATCTGCTCTTTTTTGTTCTTGTAAATTTCCCATCTCCTATCACTCACCAGCCCAGTTTCACGACCGAGAGGGGTGAGCCTTTGATCGGCATTGTCCTGCCGCAAAAGCAGTCTGTATTCAGCACGCGAAGTTAGCATCCGATAGGGTTCGCGGGGGTTTTTGGTGACCAGTTCATCGATCAAAACACCAATATACGCCTCAGACCTCTGGAGAATAAGGGGGTCTCTGCCTTCCAGAGCCAGCGCTGCATTGATTCCCGCTATCAAGCCCTGTCCACCCGCCTCTTCATAGCCGGAGGTGCCGTTGATCTGTCCGGCGGTATACAAACCCTCGATGGAATCTGTCTCGAGGGTCAGATCAAACTGACCGCTGGCGACACAGTCATATTCAATAGCATAGCCCGGCCTCATAATTTCCGCCCGCTCCAGCCCGGGTATAGTTTCGAGAACTCTCTGCTGGACATCGAGCGGCAGTCCGGTAAAAAGACCGGAGATATAAAATTCATCAGTACTCCTACCTTCCGGCTCCAGGAAGAGCTGATGACTGTCTTTATCGGGAAATTCCACAACTTTATCTTCTATAGAAGGACAATAACGGGGCCCGGTTCCTTCCATCTCACCCGAGATCAAAGGTGCTCTATCGACCTGAGATCTTATCAATTCATGCGTTTTTTCGGTGGTGTGTGTCAACCAGCATGAATCCTGCTTTTTTCCCTGTAGAGGTGAATCGGATGTAAAAGAAAAACTGAGATTACCCTTATCTCCAGGTTGCTCTCGCATTTTAGAAAAGTCAACGGTGCTGCCTTTTACCCGGGGAGGGGTGGTGGTCATAAATCTCAACAGATCAAAGTTCAATTCCTCCAGAGATTCTGAAAGACTGTTGGCGGGATATTGCTGGTTAGGACCGGCGCTGTATCTTGCCTCACCGATGATATTACAGGCACGAAGGAAAGTGCCGGTTGTCAGAATGACTTTATCAGCTCGATATAATATGCCTGTTTTGGTCACCACTCCGGAAATCTTCTTCTCTTCTACGACAAGATCAACAACCACATCCTGCTTGAGGTCGAGATTCTGCTGATTTTCTAAAACCTGTTTCATTCTTTCGTGATATCGAGCTTTATCAGCCTGACCCCGCAGTGCCTGAACTGCCGGCCCCTTGCTGGTGTTAACCATTCTAATCTGAGTCATGGTTTTATCCATGTTTACCGCCATCTCCCCTCCCAGAGCATCTATCTCCCTGGCGATATGAGCTTTACCCGGCCCTCCCAGCGAAGGGTTGCAGGGCATAAAAGCTACGTGATCCAGATTTACGGTGAGTACCAGCACCCGATAGCCCATGCGTGCTGGAGCCAGAGCTGCTTCACAGCCGGCATGACCTGCACCCACCACTATGACATCGTATTTTTTGGGAGATTCGCTGGTATAATTTCCGGAACCGGCATCCCGCTCACTCATAATATATACCTCCTGTAAATCGTTTAAAAATGTTTCACGTGAAACATCTCGATAAATATTGAGTATTTAAGCCCGATTTAAAGACTATTTGCCCACGCAAAAATCCGAAAATATTTTTTCCACCATATCTTCGGTGACAGTTTCCCCCGTTATTTTGCCCAGCTCATGCAGAGCATCCCGCAGATCGATGCTGAGCATATCTTCTGGCATACCGCGCTTGCAGGCCTGCTGCATATGCTCAAGACTTTCGCGGGCTTTTTCCAGAGCCCGTCTGTGTCTGAGCCGGGTTACGGTATAATCATGATCTCCTACGACCCTGTCGCTGAAAATCAGCTCAACGATGGTCTCTTTCAATTCTTTTAAACCCCGACGCTCTTCTACCGAAATAAACAAAACAGGAGCCCCCGGGAAATTTTTCTCGATCTTTTCTCTATCTAAATCCGCAGGCAAGTCCGTTTTGTTTACCAGTATGATTAAAGGTTTTTCTTGAATTTTGGCGAATATTTCCCTATCTTCTTCTGTCAGCCCCTGACTGACATCGAGCATAAACAGCACCAGATCAGCGCTGCGCAGAGAGCTTTCACTGCGGGCCACACCGATTTTTTCCACCTGGTCATCGGTTGTTCTAATTCCAGCGGTATCAGTTATTCTGAGGGGAATTCCTTCGAGATTTACTATCTCAGAAATTACATCTCTGGTGGTTCCAGGAACCTCGGTAACTATAGCCCTCTCTTCATTTAGTAATGTGTTGAGTAGACTGGACTTGCCCACGTTTGGTTTTCCCGCAATCACGGTTTTGAGTCCTTCGCGATAAATTCTGCCCTCTCTGCTGCTGGCTATAAGCTTCTTTAGAGGCGATAACATATTTTCTATTCTTTCATCCAGCTCATCACCGGCAAATCCGGGAATTTCATCCTCGGGGAAATCACAGGTAGCCTCCAGCTGACTCAACAATTCCAGCATGTCATCTCTTAAATCCTTGATACGGGAAGAAAGATTCCCCTGAAGCTGCTGCATAGCTAACTCTCTGCTCTTTTCCGTCTGGGAATTTATCAGATCTATTATAGCCTCAGCCTGAGACAGATCTATGCGGCCGTTCAGAAATGCCCGCCGGGAAAACTCCCCCGGTTCAGCCATCCTGGCCCCCGCCTGCAGCACAGCCTCTAAAACTCCATTTAAGGGCATCATCCCTCCGTGACAATCAAATTCTACCGTGTCTTCAGAGGTAAATGAACGCGGTGATTTTAATACCAGAGCAAGCACTTCATCTATTTTGTTTTCTTCTTTATCCCTTATAAAACCATAATGTATCGTATGGCTGGCGACCTCTGATAAACTCTTACCGGAAGGCGAAGTAAATACGCTGTCGGCAATTTTCAGAGCCCGGGAGCCGCTTATTCTCACCTTGCCCAGCCCGCCGCTGCCTGCTGGAGTGGCTATTGCGGCAATAGTCTCCTCCTGTTCAGGTGTATTTTTGCTCTGGTTATCCCCATCTTTTCGCTCCGACATATCTTTAAAACACTCCTCCTTAAATCCTGTGATTATCCGATAAAAAAACCCAGCAGGGCAGCCCTACTGGGTGATCTACCGCCACTTATATATTTTAAAACTAATTTCCCGCCCCGGTACTATGAGATTTCGATTGAGACTGCTCGTTCATGGTGGTTTCAATCAAGACCTTGCGGAAAGGTTCTTCTCCTTCGCTGTAAGTTTTAACCCGGGGATCATCTTTAACAGCCAGGTGAATAACCCTTCTCTCATGCGGGGGCATGGGATCGAGCATAACTTTGCGGCCGGTTTCAATAGCCCTTCTTTTCATTTTTTCAGCCAATCTTTCCAGTGTTTCGCGGCGTCTCTCTCTATAACCCTCTGCATCAAGCATCACCCGGTGATAACTTTCAGTTTCACGATTTACGGCCAGAGAGGTCAGATACTGGAAAGCGTCCAGTGTTTCGCCTCTGTGACCTATAACCAGACCGAGTTCGTTATCTGAATGGAAGTTGTAATAAAGCTGTTCATCGTCGCTTTTTTCCTTTACATGCTCCACTTCGACTTCTAAATTCCCGGCCTCAAGAATCTTTTCGAGAAATTCTCTGCCTATGTCTTCAGGTTTTTTGAGATGAGTGACCTTAACCTCGGCATCCCTTTTACCTATAATTCCCAGAAGCCCGGAACTACCCTCATCCAGAATTTCTATTTCTGCTTCAGTTCGTCCTATTCCCAGTTCAGCGAGTGCCTTTTCGACAGCTTCATCAACCGTTTCAGCTTTACTGACAGTGCTTTCGGTCCAATCCATATATCGTCAGGCCTCCTCAACGGCAGTTTCCGGTTCATCTGGCTCCCTTTTAACGTAATACTGCTGGAAAAATTGAAAGAGAGTTGAAGTAAAGAGATAGAGCATAACAGCTGCGGGCAGCTGAAAACCTATAAAAACTATAAAAAGCGGCATAAAATACATCATCATCCCGGCTTTACCGCCGCCCCCGGAAAGGCTCTGGGTCATTTTGGAATGACCGAGCATAACCAGACCTGTCAAAATGACCAGAACTATGTCTCTCTCAGCAAGTGAACCACCGGTAATCCTGCCTATCCAGAGAAAAACTGATTCCTCAAATTCCGGAACGGTTTCACTCATCTGCATTATCGCCCTGTAAAGGGGGATAATAATTGCCATCTGAATAACGAGAGGCAGACAGCCTGAAAGCGGATTAACGTTATTTTCCTGATAAAGTTTCATCATCTCTTCCTGCTGTTTTTCTTTATTGTCGTCGTACTTGTCTTTAATTTCCTGCATCTGGGGCTGCAGTTCCTGCATGGCTTTCATAGATTTGGTCTGTTTGATCATCAAAGGCAGTAAAAGCAGCCTTATCAATACCGTGAAAAGGATAATGGCCAGCCCGTAGCTGGGAACAAATCCATACAAAAAAACGATGGTCTCGGTCATAAAATCGATCAGGCGTCCAAACAGTGCAAACATTAAATAATTCCTCCTATTCTACCGGATCAATTCCGCCTGGATTGAAGGGATGACATCTGCTTATTCTTTTTATCCCCATCCAGACACCTTTAAAAGGTCCGTATTTCTCAATGGCCTGCCGGGTATAGCTGGAACAGGTGGGATAAAAACGACAGGACCCGGGCAGCATCGGTGATATAAAACGCTGATAGATACCGATGAGGAGCAAAAATATTCTCCTAAAAAGTCTTTTGATCATATAATTCACCACCTGTAAACAATCGGTTTACGACCGATCGGTAAATAAGTCAGCTTCCTGAAAAAGTTTTTTGAGATCCTGTTTAATCTCGTAGAAATTAAGTGATTTTACCCAGGGCCTCGCTATTATTACCATATCATAGCCTGGTTTTAAAAGATGAGAAAGCCAGCGTCTGACAATCTCTTTTAATCTTCTCTTTATCTTATTTCTTGTTACTGCCGTACCTACCTTCTTGCTGACTGTAAATCCAAATCGATTATTATCAGATCCTTTTTTCAGCCAGAAGAGCACCAGATAAGAACTGGCAGTAGACCTTCCTTCCTCATATACCCTTCTAAATTCACTGTCTTTTTTCAGGCTTTCTATAATTTCTGACTCCCCCCAGACCTCCTGCAATAAATCTATACAATATAAATTATATGTCATTTGATCTGGCTAGTCAAGAGAGATGATCTATCCTGAGAGCTGGTTGTGGAAAAAAGCTCTTCTTTTTAATAGGTTATCCACAAAAATTCCGGTTGTTGAAAACTTGTTGATAAAATGTTGACATTCTGTTATTATGTTAATACTTCTTGTGGAAAACTGACAATGTTGGACTTTAACACAGGTATATGCCTGTTGAAAATTTGTTTTTCACATAAGAAGTTATCGGCGATATTTCGTTCTTAAGCCCGCAGGTTATCCACAAGAACATGAGTTTTTATCCACAATTTGTTGATAACCCGTCTAAAATACGGGATAAGTCCAATTTTTTGTGGATAACTTGTTAATTACAACCCGAGTTTTAAACAGGGCCTGTTAAAATTTTTTCAGCAAATTTAACTTATTCCCTGCCCTAAAAGCAATTAAAGGGCAGATATTTTACTGTGGATAACTTGCCTTTTTTAAGATGATTATTCCACAAGTTGTGGATAACTTGCCAAGAAACAGGAGGTTTATCTTATGACCGACAATCAGGAGCAACTGGAAGAAGTCTGGAAAGAAACTTTAGAAGTTATCCGTGAACAGGTGAGCAATCCCAGCTTTAAAACATGGTTTTCCGATACTGAGATAGCTGGCATAACTCAGGATGATGTCATTCAGCTCAAAGTTCCGGATGATTTTGTCAAAGATTGGATATCATCACATTATCGACCTCTTATAGCTGAAACTATTTCCGATATAAGCGGACGCAATCTTGATATAGAATTTCTCACTCCCGAGGAACTCGAAAAATCAGATTCACAACCCTCACCTGCATCAAAAGAAAGTCAGGATGAGGAAGAGACCATAAAAGAGGTGGATAATAATCAGCTCAAGGATGGTTTGAATGAAAAATACACTTTCGATACTTTTGTAGTTGGTAACAGCAACAGATTTGCTCATGCTGCTTCTCTGGCTGTAGCTGAAGCTCCTGCCAAAGCTTATAATCCACTTTTCATATATGGCGAAGTCGGTCTGGGCAAAACTCATCTAATGCAGGCTATCGCTCACTTCATTCTTGATCATAATCCCAGGCAGAAAGTTGTATATGTTTCTTCGGAAACATTTACGAATGAACTGATAAACGCCATCAAAGACGATAGGACTGTTGATTTCCGCGATAAATATCGCAATATAGATATACTGCTGGTCGACGATATTCAGTTTTTAGCAGGAAAAGAGAGAACCCAGGAGGAATTTTTTCATACCTTTAATGCTCTTCACGAGGCAAATAGACAGCTGATAATATCCAGCGATAGACCGCCCAAGGAGATACCCACTCTCGAAGAAAGGCTGCGCTCAAGATTTGAATGGGGTTTGATTACCGATATTCAAAAACCTGATCTCGAGACTAGAATCGCCATTTTGCGCAAAAAAGCTGATCTGGAAGAACTGGAAATACCCAACGAGGTTATCATATACATAGCCAACAAAATTCAATCAAATATAAGAGAACTGGAAGGCGCCCTTATCAAAGTTATAGCTTATTCGGATCTGGTTGATAGAGATGTAGATTTAGAGCTTGCCCAGGAGGCTCTCAAAGACCTGGTCAGAGAAGAAGAATCCGGTGCTATCGAACTTGATATAACCGGCATAAAACAGGTAGTAGCTGAACACTACAATGTAACTACAGAAGAGATTGATTCCAAACGCAGAACTCAGGAAATAGTGCTCCCCCGACAGGTGGCGATGTATCTTTCCCGGGAGCTGACAGATTCATCTCTTCCTAAAATTGGAGAGGAATTCGGAGACAGAGATCATACCACGGTTATGTATGCTCACAATAAGATTTCCGATCGCCTGGAAGAAGATGATCAGTTCAAAAAAACCCTGCAGACTCTGGAACAAAAACTGGAAAGAAAATAAATATCTGGTCTGTTGATAAGCTGTTAATTTGTTGTTAAGCATCTGTGGAAGCAAATGTGGACAACTTTATGGTGATATATGCCTGTTTAGATGTGGATAACTTTTTCGGGCGGCTAACATATTATCCACAGGCTAATATCTCTATCATATCAAGTTTAATCATGCTTTTCCACATTTCCACAACCCCTTACTGTTACTACTATTGAATATGATAAGATATATTATTTGTGGAGGTGGCAAAATGAAATTTAAAATTCAACAAAAAGTTTTCCACAATGCACTGATAAAGTCCAAAAGAGCTATATCTACCAGCAACACAATGCCGATACTTTCCGGAGTGCTTTTAGAAGCCGATGAAGAAGGCAACCTGGTTTTAACTGCTACTGACCTGGAAATTGGTATAGTATTGAAATTGGGAGCGGATGTTGAAAAGATGGGAAAAATTGTCATACCTGGTGACGAGCTAAGCAGTATCATAAGAGAACTGCCGGAAGGAACCCTTGAGTTTTCAGTCGACCAGTCGGAGTACTCTGCTGAAATTATTACGGAAAGTTCCGAGTTTATGCTGCGGGGCTTTAAACCGGAGGAATTTCCCGAACTGCCGGAGGTTGATATCACGACCAGTTTTTCTCTGGAAGCCGACAAATTCAAGGATATGGTGGACAAAGTTAAATTTTCCTGTTCAAAAAAGGCTTCTCAACCGGGTTTAACCGGGGCTTTACTGACAGTTGACACTGATAGTATCACCATGGTTGCGACAAATACCTTTAGAATGGCGTATTACAAAAGGGAGATGGAGCTGCCAGATGTAGAGGAAAAAAGTAGAGCTATAATACCCCAAAATACTCTTTCGGAAGCCAGCAGATTGATCGATGATGAAGATGATGAGATTTACGTGGAGATGGGCTCCAATCACTGTAGATTTACCTGCGGAGATGTAATCATCACTTCCAGATTGATAGAAGGCAAATTTCCCAATTATAAGCAGGTTATGCCTGATGATTATTCAGCAGAAGTTAACGTTTCCAAGAGAGGACTCCGCCAGGCGGTAAAACGAGTCTCTACCATTGCCCGGCTCGACTCCAATGTAATAGAACTGGATTTTGATGAGGATTTGCTGACGATCGAATCATCAGCTTCCGAGAAGGGTCACGGAAAAGAAGAGGTGAGAATAAATCTTACCGGTCAGCCCCAGCAAAGCATTAAAATCGACGCTTCTTATATGCTGGATGGTCTGAAAGTTCTCGATGAGGAAAGTGTAAGACTGGAGCTCATCGGTAAAATCAATCCTATAACCATGAAAAATCCCGGCAGTGATGAGTATATTTATCTAATCATGCCTATCAGACCTGACAGCAGTGAGTAATATATAATGACAAAGGGTAGTGTCAAAAGATCTATGAAAGAGAAGGATGACCGGTATAAAAATAGAAGGGAGGTCGAAATATGGAAGGGGAAATTCACGATATAAAAATCAATACTGAAACTATAAATCTTGATCAATTCCTGAAATGGGCCAATATAGTTGAAAGCGGTGGGCAGGCAAAAAACTTAATTCAGGCAGGAGAAGTACGGGTAAATGGAGAAGTAAATTACAGCAGGTCAAAAACAATAAAACCTGGAGATTTTGTTTCCTTAAAGGAAAGCAATGATAAATTTAAAGTAAGTAGTGATTAAATGCGAATTACACGTCTTTTTGTCGACAATTTTCGCAATCTATCTTCAGTGCTCGTTGATTTTAATAAGGATATAAATATTATACTGGGAGCTAATGGTCAGGGAAAAACAAATTTGCTCGAGGCTATATATTATCTGGGTACTGGTCGATCTCACCGCACTTCCCGGGTCAAAGAATTGATCAACAAGGAGTCGGAAGAAAATCCGGCTGTTGTTCAGGTTAAACTGAAGAGATCAGAAAATATTGAGGATAAGCTTTCACTGCGCCTGGAAGCGGAAGAAAGGGTTTATAAGATTAACGATGATGAGGTGGAGAGGCTTGAGCATTTCACCGGTAAACTCAACGTGGTGCTATTTTCTCCCGAAGATTTGAAACTGGTCAAAGGCAGCCCTTCTCAGCGCAGAGATTTTATAGATGTGGAAGTTTCCCAGGTCAATTCCAGTTATTATCGCAGGTTAAAACGTTATGAAAAGATTCTGCGCCAGCGCAATGATTTGCTCAAAGATTTGAGAGCGGGCAGACGCGAAAAAGATGAGCTGATCACGGTATTTACCGAGCAGTTGGTGGAACTGGGAAGCGAGGTAGTGGCCAAAAGACAGGAAGTGGTGGAAAAACTGAAAATTTTGGCCAGGCTGCATCAGCGCAAATTGACCGACAACGAGGAAAATTTAAGGGTGAATTATGAGCTTAGTTTCCCGGTGGATGATGATGAATCTGTTAAAGATGCTTTCAAAAGGGAGCTCAATGAGAAAATTAATAAGGAGATAGAGAGAGGTTATACTCTCTGTGGTCCTCATCGGGATGATTTAAAATTGGAACTAAATGGTGAGGACGTGCGTAAATATGGTTCTCAGGGCCAGCAGCGCACCGTCGCCCTGGCTCTCAAGCTATCAGAACTGGAATTTATGAAATCTGAATCCGGAGAATATCCTGTTCTGCTCCTGGATGATGTGTTCTCTGAACTGGACAGCAGACGGAGAGAGCTGCTGATGGAATTTATCGGCAGCCGGGTACAGACTTTTTTGACTACAACCGATCGTGTTCTGGCGGAGGAAGTAACTGCCGATGAAAAACATTTTTATAAAATAGAGCAGGGAGTTATCAGCCAGGGATGGTGAAATTATGTTTCTCCACATAGGCAATGATAACATGGTTCCCGCTGAGGAAATTGTCCTGATTGGAGATTATGAGAGGGTTATGGATTCGGAAATTTCCCGGGAGTTTTTTTCTATTTCTGAGGAAGAAGGTTTTGTGATCGATAGATCTGGAGCTGAAGATAAAGAGATTCGTTCTTTTGTGCTCACGGGTGAAACTATTTATCTGTCGATGATATCCTCTAAAACTCTCGCCCGAAGAATGAGAAATTTGGTTACTGAAACTGGAGGAGATTGATGTCTATGGAGAATCTTAGAGGCAGCACCGATTATGAAGCTGAAAATATTCAAATTCTTGAAGGTATGGAAGCGGTCAGAAAGAGGCCGGGAATGTATGTGGGTTCAACCGCCTCCGAAGGCCTTCATCATCTGGTTTTTGAAGTTGTCGATAACAGCATAGATGAAGCTATGAGCGGTTACTGTGATCTTATTGAAGTGGAGCTGGATGATGATAGTGTGGTAACCGTAAGGGATAATGGTCGTGGAATTCCTATAGATAGTCATCCTCAGGTAAACAGGCCGGCTGTTGAAGTTGTTATGACCACCCTTCATGCCGGCGGTAAATTTGGCGGCAAGGGCTATAAAGTTTCCGGAGGGCTCCACGGAGTTGGAGTTTCTGTTGTCAATGCTCTGGCTGAATGGCTGGAGGTGGAGATATCCTGGAAGGATGGGAAAGTTTATTATCAGCGTTTTGAGCGGGGCAAGCCGGTATCGGACCTCAAACCGATAGGAGAATGTGAAAAGGATTGTACCGGCACCGAGATAAGATTTAGACCCGATCCTGAAATATTCGATGAATTAAACTTCAAATACAAAACACTTTCCCAGCGCTTTAAAGAACTGGCCTATTTAAACAGCGGTCTTGAAATCAAATTTAGCGATTATCGTCAGGAGGAAGAGAAAACAGAGAATTATTGTTTTGAGGGTGGTATAATTTCCTTTGTGGAAAATATCAACCACAACAAAAAACCATTATTTCCCGAACCCATATATATTAATTCGGAAAAAGAGAATCAAGAAGCTGAGATAGCCATACAGTACAATCAGGGTTATAATGAAACTATCTTCAGCTTTGCCAATAATATAAATACCCGTGAGGGAGGTACTCATCTCAGCGGTTTTAAACGTGCTTTGACTAGAACCATCAATGATTATGCCCGCAGTCAGAATATGCTCAAGGATGACGATGATAATTTTAAGGGCGAGGATATCAGAGAAGGACTGACCGCTGTGATCAGCGTCAAGCTCACTGACCCCCAGTTTGAAGGACAGACAAAAACCAAACTGGGCAACAGCGAGATGCGAGGTTATGTGGATTCTCTTCTGAGCCAGGAACTGCGCAAATTTTTAGAGGAGAACCCCTCAATAGGCAAAAAAATAGTCTCCAAAGCTGAAAAAGCTGCCGAGGCAAGACGGGCTGCTAAAAAAGCACGCAGCCTTACCAGGCGCAAGGATGCTCTTACATCTACAGCTCTGCCCGGCAAGCTGGCTGACTGTTCGACCCGCGATATGGAAGAATCTGAACTCTATATTGTTGAGGGCGATTCGGCCGGAGGCTCGGCAAAACAGGGGAGAGATAGGCATTTTCAGGCCATACTGCCGCTCAAAGGTAAAATACTCAATGTGGAAAAAGCTCGTCTGAATAAAATTTTAAATAACAAGGAGATACGATCGCTTATCACCGCCATAGGTACAGGTGTAGGGGATGAATTCGATCTTTCCAACCTTCGATACGGTAGGATAATAATTATGACAGATGCCGACGTTGACGGTGCTCATATACGCACACTACTGCTGACATTTTTCTATAGATACATGAAGCCTCTACTCGATGAAGGCAGAATCTTTATTGCTCAGCCTCCACTTTACAAATTAAAAGCAGGCAGAAGAGAAGAATATGCTTACAATGAAAAAGCTCTTGAGGAGTTGCTCGATGATATCGGCGATAGCAATTTCTCGCTGCAAAGATACAAGGGTTTGGGAGAGATGAATCCTGAACAACTCTGGAATACGACCATGAATCCAGAAAACAGGTTGCTGCTGGAGGTTGAAGTCGAGGATGCTATTTTGGCCGATGAAACATTCACCACTCTTATGGGGGAAAGTGTCTCTCCCCGCCGTCAATTCATTCAGGAAAATGCCAGTGAAGTTGAGAATCTTGATGTTTAAGGAAGGGATAAATAATGGTGGAAGCTGATAAAGTAAAAAAAGTGCCTATAGATGAGGAAATGAAGGGAGCCTATCTGGATTATGCTATGAGTGTCATAGTAGGTCGGGCTCTTCCCAGGGTCGAAGATGGTTTAAAACCCGTTCACCGGCGTATACTTTATGCTTTAAAAGACCTTGGCATAACATCTAATGGCGCTCATAAAAAATCAGCGCGAATAGTTGGAGAAGTTCTGGGTAAATATCATCCTCATGGAGAATCCTCCGTATATGATTCCATGGTCAGAATGGCCCAGGAATTTTCCTATCGTTATCCGCTGGTTGATGGTCACGGTAATTTTGGGTCAGTCGATGGCGATTCCGCTGCTGCCATGCGATATACCGAATCAAAAATGTCTCCTATCAGTGAAGAGATGCTGAGAGATATTAACAAGGACACAGTCGATTTTACTTCCAATTTTGACGATACTCTGGAAGAACCGGAGGTGCTGCCGGCCAGAATTCCTAACCTGCTGGTTAATGGCAGCGCCGGCATAGCTGTAGGTATGTCAACCAGCATACCTCCGCATAATCTTGGTGATGTTATAGATGGTATAATCAGGTTGATCGATAATCCCAATCTGACCATCGAGGAATTGATGGAATCAATACCCGGTCCTGATTTTCCCACCGGCGGTTCTATCATGAATCAAAACGAAATATTGAAGGCCTATCGGTCGGGAAGAGGTAGATTGAGAGTAAGAGCTAAAACCAGGATTGAAAAAAGTGATGATTCACCTCCCCGGATAATTGTAGAAGAACTGCCCTATCAGGTGAATAAAGCCCGATTGATAGAAAAAATTGCCCAGCAGGTCAGAGATGAAGAAATTACCCAGATTAAAGATTTGAGAGATGAGTCCGATCGCCGCGGACTCCGAATAGTCATCGAACTCAAAAAAGGAACGAATCCCGATGTTCTTCTCAATTTGCTCTATAAAAATTCAAGGCTGCAGACAACCTTTAGCGTTATTATGCTGGCTCTGGTGGAAGGAGAGCCGGAACTTCTGTCTTTAAAGGAGATGCTCTATCATTATCTCGAGCATCAAAAGGAGGTTGTACGCCGGCGCACCGAGTATGATTTGGAAAAGGCTGAAAAAAGAGCTCATATAGTTGAGGGTTATCTTCGTGCTCTTGACGCCATAGATGAAATAGTTGAGCTTATCAAACAGGCTCCTGACAGCGATACAGCTTCTGATAAGCTTCAGAGAGAATATGATTTTAGCGAAAAACAGGCCGATGCCATTCTCTCCATGCGGCTAAAAAGATTGACTGCTCTTGAAAGAGAGAAGCTGGAAAATGAGTTTGAAAAACTGCAGGTTGAAATTAGTGAACTTCGCGGTATACTCGAGAGCGAAGAAAAGCTGATGAACACCATCAAAGAGGAAATGCTGGAAATCAAAGAAAAATATGATGATGAAAGACGAACTGAAATACTGAATCAGGATACAGACCTTGATATGGAGGATTTGATAGCTGAAAAAGAGATGGTCATTTCCCTGACTGAAAGGGATTATATCAAAAGAACTCCAGTGGAGACCTATCGTCCTCAGCACCGGGCCGGAAAAGGCATAATAGGAATGGATATAAGAGAGGATGATGAGATCAAAGAAATGATCACAGCCACCACTCATGATACTTTTTTATTCTTCACAGATAAGGGAAGTATGTACAGGCTGAAGGGTTATCAAATTCCGAAAGCCGGCCGCACAGCCCGGGGCAATGCAATCATAAATCTCCTCTCCCTTGACAGGGATGAAAGTATAGATGCGGTTATAACGATGGATGAATATGAAGAAGGTTATTTAGTAATGGCCACCAGAAATGGTCAGATAAAACGTTCAAAACTGGAAAATTATAATTCCAATTACTCCGGCCTTAAGGCTATCAGGCTGGCCGAAGATGATCGGCTGGTAGATGTTTTAAAAACAAAAGGGAACGAGGATATCTTACTTATCACTTCTGAGGGAAACTGTATTAAGTTTTCAGAAGAGGATCTGCGCCCTATAGGCCGCAATACCTTTGGAGTAAAAGGAATAGAGCTGGAGGGAGATGATCATGTAGCTGCCATGGCCAGAAGTGGACGCGGCGATCATCTAATGGTATTATCTGATCGCGGATATGGCAAAAAAACTTCTTTGAAAGATTATCGACTGCAGCAGCGAGGTGGTAAAGGAGTAATAACTGCCAGACTCAGCAATATTGAGGAGAAAATTGCCGGAGCTGAAGTGGTCGATCAAAATCTTGATCAGGATTTATTCATTATGACCCGGGCCGGCAAGATAATAAGAGTTAAAATTGAAGAGATATCTGAGTTTGGACGCAATACCCAGGGAGTAAAAATAATTACCCCAGAAGAAAGCGACATAGTTGCTGCTCTTTCTGTATTTGATCCCGAAACTGACTGAAAAAATGAATTTTACAAGTTAAAAAATTACAGCCTTTTGCGGGCCCAAAAATTTTCTTCCGGGCCTTTTATTATTTTAAAGAATCAGGGAGGTATCTGCTTTGTCTATCTATATCATTCGCAGGTTGCTTTTATTGATTCCAGTATTGCTGGGTGTTGCTATTATAGTTTTTGGCATGGTGAGGATGCTGCCGGGAGATCCGGCCGTAGCTCTGGCTGGAGTTCATGCTACGCCGGAGTATGTCGAGCACGTTAGAAATGAGATGGGTCTGGATCAGCCGCTTACGGTCCAATTTGGTTATTTTATGCGTGACGTGATGCGGGGAGATTTGGGGCGATCTACCCGGACCAGACAGCCGGTGATGGTTGAGATTTTACCCAGATTTATCAATACCCTTCAGCTTACCGCTGTGGCTTTATTTATAGCCACCATAGGGGGAATTACCGCGGGGGTGATATCGGCCACCAAACCCTACTCGATATATGATCAGGTAAGTATGTTTCTTTCACTTTTCGGAGTATCCGCGCCTGTATTCTGGCTGGGCTTAATTTTGATGCTAATATTTTCGGTGCAGCTGGGGTGGCTGCCTTCTTCTGGAACCGGAACTCCCTGGCATTTTGTGCTGCCAGGTGTAACTCTGGCCGCCCAATCCACCGCGCTGGTCGCCCGCATGACGAGATCGAGTATGCTGGAAGTTCTGGGAAAGGACTATATCGTAACAGCTCGTTCTAAAGGGTTGAAAGAAAGAGCGATCAATATAAAACATGCTCTTCGCAATGCCCTTATTCCCATCGTCACCATTCTCGGATTGAGGTTCGGTATTCTTCTGGGGGGAGCTGTGCTGACCGAGACAGTTTTTTCCTGGCCGGGAGTGGGCAGATTAATGGTGGATTCGATACTGGCCAGAGATTATCCCGTGGTTCAAGGATCAGTTCTGCTGCTGGCGCTGTTATTCGTGCTTATTAATCTTTTTGTGGATATCCTGTATGCGTTTTTAGATCCACAGATTCAATACGAGTGAGGTAAGTAATTATGGATATAATAAGAGGTTTTATAAGAAGCGATGCTTTTAAAAGGCTTTTGCGCAATAGATTGGCTGCATTCGGATTAGTTATGATCATTTTGTTCTTTACAGTTTCGATTTTTGCTCCCTATATCGCCCCCAATAATCCTTACGAACAGGACTTTTTTCAAACGCTGGAAGGTCCTTCCTGGGAGTATCCCCTGGGCACGGATGATCTGGGACGATGCATATTCAGCCGCATAATATATGGAACTCGCATATCGATTTCTATAGGTTTTATTTCGGTGGCTATTGGACTGGCTGTTGGTGTACCTGTAGGGGCTGTTTCCGGTTATTTTGGCGGCAAACTGGATTTGATAATACAGAGATTTGTCGATATCATGATGGCCTTTCCCGGGATGCTGCTGGCTATAGTTATTGTGGCTGTCATGGGGGTAGGGTTGGTCAATGCCATGATAGCAGTGGGTATTGTTTCGATACCGACCTATATCAGACTTGTCCGCGGCTCAGTATTATCCATAAAAAATTCTGAACATGTCGAGTCAGCCCGGGCTATAGGTCGAGGAGATGCTATGATAATTTTTAAACATATTATCCCCCACTGTCTGGCTCCCATAATTGTTCAATCTTCGCTGCTGGTGGCTACCGCTATCCTCTGGGCTGCCGGTCTGGGCTTTTTGGGACTGGGAGCACAGGCTCCTACCCCGGAATGGGGCGCAATGCTCAGTCAGGGCAGGAGTTATATAAGGACCGCTCATCATGCCACCACATTCCCCGGTTTGGCCATAATGATAGCGGTCCTGGGTTTTAATCTGGTGGGAGATGGCCTGCGCGATGCTCTCGATCCGAAAATGAGGCATGATGATGTATAAAAAATTTTAGGTTCTTCTCCGAAATAGTTGGTTATATTGCCGTATATACAGTATACTCAGAGCAAATTATAACTTTAATTGCCGGGGCTTATAAAGTATCGGAAGCTATAAAACGAAGTGATACTGGAAATTTTTCAAAGTTCGGGTCAGTTTCCAGGCCGAAAACTAAACATAGACACAGGAATAATTTCATTGTGAACAGGGTTTTATAGCTTCCGATAATAAGCAGCCTGAATATGTCTAAAACTTTATTCACTTTACATGAAAAAGATCGTATGGAAAGCAGGAGATCCTCATTTGATAAAGAATTATAAAAATGGCAGTGTGAAATATATATTTTGTTATGCAGCCAGCATTATTTTTTACGCAAAACTAAATTTAAGCAGAGGGAAAATTCTTTGTGTTTTTATTGTGAACGTTGTGAACGAAACTTTATATCTTACTTCATAACCAAATAAGCTTTATTACACACCTATTTACCAACTGAAGACCAGAAGCTTCTTTTTTGCTTATAGGAGAGAATTTTTGCAAGAATCAGACATTTTTATATTTGTGATTAATTAAATCTCAGGGGGGATTTTATGCAGTTTTCTGATCTTACCATAGGAGTTCCCAAAGAGATTCTAAAGGGAGAAAAAAGAGTTGCTGTTACTCCCGAGACTGCTGAAAAGTTGATCGAGGCCGGAGCAGAAGTTCTGGTAGAGACCGGTGCTGGTGAGAAGGCTTTCTTTTCCGATGATGATTATGAAAAAGCAGGTGTTGAAATAGTTGGGGGGCCAGAAAAAGTTTATCCGAAAGCGGATGTTATCCTCAAAGTAAAAGAACCTCAGTTCAATGAAGATCTTGATGAACATGAGGCGGATATGTTAGCCCAGAACTCCACTTTAATTTCATTTTTGCATCCCGCTAATTCCAGCAATCACGGAATGGTCAGAAAGCTGGCTGAAAATGGGGTTACCAGCTATACTCTGGATGGCATACCGCGAATTTCTCGAGCTCAATCGATGGATGCCCTGACTTCGATGAGTACTGTGGCCGGTTATCGCTCTGTCATTACCGGCGCAGATCATCTGCAAAAATTTGTTCCTATGATTCCTACTGCTATAGGAACTATGGGGCCAGCAAATGTGCTCGTGATAGGGTCAGGGGTAGCAGGTCTTCAGGCTATCGGAACCGCCAACCGTCTGGGAGCCAGGGTTAAAGCTCTTGATATCAGACCGGAAGCAAATGAACAGGCCCAGAGTCTGGGCGCTGAAGTGATAGATTTTGATCTTCCTGAAGATCTGGCCACCACAGATGAAGGTTACGCCCGGCGTCTACCGGATGAATGGTACGAAAAAGAACGTGAAACTATAAAAGAACATGTCGTGGAGAGCGATTTAGTGGTTCTGGCTGCGCTTATCATGGGGGAAGAAGCCCCGGTGCTGGTGACCGAGGATATGGTTGAGGATATGGATGATGGATCTGTGATTGTAGATATAGCTATTGATCAGGGAGGTAACTGTGAACTCAGCAAACCCGGCGAGGAAATTTATCATGATAATGTCATGATAAGCGCAATTCTCAATATGCCGGCCAGCCTGCCTCTGGATTCCACCAATATGCTGGCCAAAAATATCCACAGGTTTTTCAGTTATCTCGTCGAAGAAGGAGAGCTGGCAGCCGATAGCGAGGATGAAATTATAGAAAGCACGCTGGTTACTGAAGAAGGCGAAATAGTTCACAGAGGGACATTAAAGGCGATGGGCCGACTGTAAATCTGAACGTAACAGTTTTTCATATTTTGATCTGGTCTGGGATTTGATCTTGATAATATCAGATGATCCAAAATATTACTGATGTAAAGCTCCTGGCTTAAATCCAGGAGCTTTCTGTCGGTTTTTCACCTGCTTTAAGGCTGGATTTTTGATAATAAGTTGAGGAGGTTGGACATAAATGACCGGAGTAATTTTTGTGTTTTTGTTCTTTTCGATTTTGCTCGGATACCGGATAATATCTTCGGTTCCTTCCCTGCTGCACACACCTTTAATGTCGGGAATGAATGCTCTTTCCGGTGTCACGGTGCTGGGGGCCCTGACAGTATATGCTACCGCCCCCTCTCAATATATGCCTCTGGCCTATGCTGCTTTAATATTTGCCATGCTCAATGTTTCGGGAGGATTCTGGGTAACAGGAAGAATGTTTAAAATGTTTACAAAAAAAGAAGAACTTGAAGAGGAAGAAATAACATGGCAGGAGAAATAATCTTTTTCGCGATTATAATAGCTGGTTTTTTGATGGGTTTGAGATTACAGCAGTCTCCCAGGACGGCGGTCTGGGGTAATAGACTGGCGGCATTATCGATGGTGGCGGCTATAATCTACACGATGCATCTGGTAAATATACTTTACGATCCCCTGATCTGGATAATATTATTGCTAACTTCGCTTACAGGTATAATGGTAGCCAGAAAAGTAAAGATGATACAGATGCCTCAGACGGTGGCCATGCTGAACGGTTTTGGCGGAGCTGCTTCTGCTTTTGTGGCCTGGACTTCTTCTCTGTACGATATTCAAACTGCTTTTGCCTGGTCAACCGCGGCTTTAGCGCTGGGAGTGGGAATTTTTACACTGAGCGGCAGCGTTGTTGCAGCGCTTAAACTGCAGGATTTGATAAATCAGCAGTCTGTAAGAGTTAAGGGTCAGAATTTTTATCAAAAGCTTTTGCTTGTGATTATGGCGCTGGTTGTCATAATTATGACAGTAACCGGCTCTGCTTATCTCACCATCACCATACCTGTTATGATTTTAGCAGCGACAGTTTATGGAATTCTGGTTGCGATGAGAGTGGGTGGTGCGGATATGCCCGTTATAATTTCTCTGCTCAACTCTCTCTCGGGGACAGCTGCGGCCATTTCAGGACTTGCTGTTGAAAATGCCCTGCTGGTGGGAGCCGGTGCTATTGTTGGTGTGACAGGATTGATGTTGACGAGAATCATGTGTGAGGCGATGAATAGAAGTTTGATGAGTGTACTGCGGGGCATCTCTCCCGAAGATCAGACTGCAGGTACTTCAGCTGCCGATACAGAGGACGGAGATTTTACTTCATATGATAAAATGGAGACTGACCGGGCTGATGAAAGCGAATCGGAAGATATTGATATGTCTGATCTTGATGTCGATGAAGAGATCGCTCTTAAGATAAAAGAAGCAGAAGATGTGATAATAGTGCCGGGATACGGGATGGCAGTTGCTCAGGCTCAGGATGATGTCAAAGAGCTGATGGATTTGATGGAGGATAG